>CAIQJD010000709.1 GCA_903872005.1 uncultured bacterium
GCACGGGTCGTGGTAGGTCAGGTTCATCTCGTAGCGGCCGGTCTTGAGCCGGCCGGCGGCCATCCACTCGTCGAACAGCTCCACCGCGTGCACCACCTCAAAGCCCAATGGCTCGCCCAGGGTGTGGGCATAGGTATGCTTCCAGGTGTGATAACAGGACGGGCAGGTCGTCACCAGACGCTTGGCGCCGGTCGCCCGCACCGCCTCGACGTTGTGGCGCATGAGGGCTTCGGCCTCGTCGGGCATGCCGGCGATGATCAGCGGGAAGCCGCAGCACCATTCGGCTCCGCCCAGGGTGGCGAAGGGCGCGCCGACCCGCTCCAGGATTTGGGCCATGCTCTGCGGGATGGAGTAGGCCATGGGGAAGAAGGCCGAGACACAGCCGACGAAGTAGACCAGCTCGGCCGGCCGGCCGGGTTGCCAGGCTTCCAGCGGGCGCGACAGATTGCCGGCCCAGGAGAGCCGGTTATCGTTCGGCTCGCCCAGGTTGTTGTGGGTGCTCATCAGGCGCTCGCGCAGCGTCGCCATGCTGGGCGGGAAGACTTCGGCGCCCACCAGTTGTTGGCGCATCGCCAGCCAGAGGGGCCGCGTATCAATATGCACCGGGCAGACCTCGTGGCAGCGGGCGCACAGCGTGCAGTCGTAAGTCCCTTCGGAATGGGCGCTCAGCTCGGCGTCGCTGATGGGCCGGGGGCCAAAGAGCCGGGCGCGCAGGCCATATTGGCGCAGCGACAGTTGGCGCAGCCGCTCGATCTTGCCCAGGGGCGTGATGGCCTCGTTGCGCTTCTCGCTGTAGGTCGGGCAGGTGGCGATGCACTCGCCGCAGCGGGTGCAGGCGTCCAGCTCCATGAGCTGCTTGAAGGTGAAGTGGTCGTAGCGCAGACGCGGTGACGTGGTCATGCATGCGCCTCCGTGGAGCCGGCCGGCAGCGTGTTGGCTGTGGCGATGATCGGGCTGATCCAGACATGGAAGAACTTGCTGAACGGGAAGGTCAGCGCCAGGACGAAACAGGCGGCGATGTGGAGCATGAACATCCAGTAGTGCCAGACCGGCCAGTGCAGCGCCAGGGGCCGCAATAACAGCGCCAGCGGATAGCCCAGGAACGAGAACCAGGCCAGGGACGCCGGCGTGCCCACCATGTTCAGGCGGAAGGCCTCGGTGGGATAAGCAGTCAGCATGATGACGGCCAGGATCATGATGGTCGTCGTGTCAAACGCGGTGGTGCGGAGCTGCGCCGGCCGCTTGATGAAGCGCCGCACGATGGTCAAGACCATGCCGGCCAGGATCATCAGGCCCAGGACTTCGTTCAGCAGCGCCATCAGCGGCGTATCTTTATTCGTGATGAATTCCACCAGCGGGCCGTTGACGCCGAGGAAGGCGTGCAGGATCTCCTCGAAGAAGCCGGTGATGCAACTGAGGACGAAGAGGGTGTAGAAGCCGACCAGCATGAGGAAATGGCAGACCCAGCGGTAGCGGTCGGTGCGCCAGAGCTGCCGGTGCAGCAGGCCATCCATGACGAAGCGCTCGACGACGGCGCCGCAACGCCGGCTGAAGATGGTCTGCAGGGCGGCCCAGAGCGCGGCCCAGACTTTGGCCGATTGCGCCAGCCGGCCGCGCCGGTCATAGACGCGCCCCTGCGCCCAAAACGAGATCTTGAACCCCAATTCGATGAGGAGCAGGAAGACGACGACGAAGATGCCGATCCAGAAGATGGTGAGGCGGTTGTCGGGCATGCGCGTACCTCCTGGGTGGGGGTATATCTTACGGTGTGATATTGTACCACACAGGGGTGAGATGCGCCAAGCGCGAGTGGGTATGTTTCAGTTTTTGGGCGCGTGTGTAGCCCTTGCCCCTTGTGCGCGTCTGACCCGGGCCAAAACGCCCTCAAGGGGCCAGGTTACGACAGCCCCGATGCTACGGTTGGCTCCCCACACGAAACGCCCACCGCCATTTTGCCAAAGCGCCCGAAATCGCTATAATTCTATACTGGCGATACAGGGGCCTCGCTTGTGCCCTATTTCACTTTTAGCGCGCCATATTCCGTGAAGGAGGAAGTTTCCGATAATGACGAAGTGGGTATATCTCTTTGAAGAAGGCAAGAAGGAGATGAAGAATCTCCTGGGGGGCAAGGGCGCCAACCTGGCCGAGATGAACAATGCCGGCTTGCCTGTGCCGCCCGGCTTTACCATCACCACCGAAGCCTGCAACGCGTATAATGACCTGGGTAAGCAGTTCCCCGAAGGCGTCTGGGAGCAGACCCTCGCCGCGCTGGCCGACGTGGAAAAGAAGTCCGGCAAGAAGTTTGGCGATCCCAAGAATCCTCTATTGGTCTCGGTGCGCTCCGGCGCGCGCGTCTCCATGCCCGGCATGATGGATACCGTCCTCAACCTGGGCCTGAACGACGAGACGCTCCAGGGCCTGGCGCAACTGACCAACAACGAGCGCTTCGCGTATGACGCGTACCGGCGCTTCATTCAGATGTTTGCCAAGATCGTCAGCCGGCTCAACCCGGAACCATTCGAGCACGTCCTGGATGAGTTCAAAGCCAAGACCGCCGGCGGCAAGGATACCGATCTCACCACCGCCATGCTCAAAGAGATCGTCGTCCGCTTCAAGAAGATGTACGCAGAGACGGCCGGCCAGCCCTTCCCCACCGACCCGCAGCTACAGCTCAAGCTCGCCATCGCCGCGGTCTTCGATTCGTGGATTGGCAAGCGCGCCATGGACTACCGCAACGCCTACAAGCTCCCCCACGACTGGGGCACCGCCGTCAACATCGTCACCATGGTCTTCGGCAACATGGGCGATGATTCTGGCACCGGCGTCGCCTTCACCCGCGATCCCTCTACGGGCGAAAACCTGATGTACGGCGAATACCTGGTCAACGCCCAGGGCGAAGACGTGGTCGCCGGCATCCGCACGCCCAAGAAGATCGCCCAACTGGCGCAAGACATGCCGGCCGTCTACGCCGCCTTCCTGAAGGTCGCCGCGCAGTTGGAAAAGCACTATCGCGACATGCAAGACCTGGAATTCACGGTGGAAAAAGGCCGGCTCTGGATGCTGCAATGCCGCAATGGCAAGCGCACCGTCGCCGCCGCCGTCAAGATCGCCGTGGACATGGTCAACGAAGGGTTGATCACGAAGGAAGAGGCGCTGATGCGCGTCGAGCCGCTCCAGATCAATCAGTTGCTCCTGCCGCGCTTCGATCCGAAGGCGAAAGAAGCGGCCGTCAAGGCCGGCAAGCTGCTGGCCCAGGGCCTGAACGCTTCGCCCGGCGCGGCCACCGGCAAGGTCGCCTTTGAGGCCGATCTGGCCGAGCAGTGGGGCCTGGCCGGCGAGCCGGTCATCCTGGTGCGCCCCGAAACCTCTCCCGACGACGTGCACGGCATGTTGGTCTCCAAGGGCATCCTGACCCAACACGGCGGCGCGACATCCCACGCCGCAGTCGTAGCGCGCGGCCTGGGCCTCTCCTGCGTGGCCGGCTGCGAAGGGCTGCACATCGAAGTCGAAGCCCGCAAGTTCACCGCCGAAGGCAAAGAAGTGCGCGAGGGCGAGCTGATCTCCATTGACGGCTCCACCGGCGAAGTCTTCCTCGGCGTCATCCCGACCAAAGAGCCGAACTTCGACGAAGAGCTTGAGCTGAAGACCCTGTTGCAGTGGGCCGACAGCGTGCGCCGGCTGGGCGTCTGGGCCAACGCCGACTACCCGCGTGACGCGCAGCGCGCCCGCAAGTTCGGCGCCACCGGCATCGGCCTCTGCCGCACCGAGCACATGTTCTTTGAAGCCGAGCGTCTCCCCATCGTCCAGAAGATGATCCTCTCCAAGACCGAAGCCGAGCGCAAGGGCTACCTGGATCAGCTTCTGCCGGTGCAGCGCGGCGACTTCGAGGGCATTTTCCGCGCCATGGACGGCTACCCGGTCATCATCCGCTTGATTGATCCGCCATTGCACGAATTCCTGCCCAAGTACGACGAACTCATTAAAGAGATCGCCGAGCTGAAGCTGGAGCTATTGAGCTGCAAGAGCTTCGACCAGATTGATGCGCTGATCCAGAAGATCAACGAGCGCGAAGCCATGCTCAAGGCCGTCAGCGTGATGCGCGAAGCCAACCCGATGTTGGGCCTGCGCGGCATCCGCCTGGGCCTGGTCATGCCCGGCATCACCCAGATGCAGGTGCGCGCCATCTTCGAGGCAGCCTGCAATGTGGCCGCCGAAGGCGTGTCGGTGCATCCCGAAATCATGATCCCGCTGACCGGCCACGTCAACGAGCTGAAGAAGGCCAACGAGCTGCTGGTGCCGGTGGCGCAGCAAGTGATGAAAGAGAAGGGCCGCACCATTGACTACAAGTTCGGCACGATGATCGAGATCCCGCGCGCGGCCATCACCGCCGGCCAGATCGCCGAACAGGCGCAGTTCTTCTCCTACGGCACCAACGACCTGACCCAGATGACCTTCGGCTACTCGCGCGACGACGCCGAAGGCTCCTTCCTCATGCGCTACGTCAGCGACAAGATCCTGCCGGTCAACCCGTTCCAGACCCTCGACCGCGAGGGCGTCGGCTTCCTGGTCAAGCACGCCGTGCAGCAGGGCCGCGCCGCCCGCCCCGAGTTGGAAGTGGGCATCTGCGGCGAGCATGGCGGTGATCCGGACTCTATCGAGTTCTGCCACAGCGCCGGCCTGAACTAC
>CAIQJD010000710.1 GCA_903872005.1 uncultured bacterium
AACGAGCGTGGCTACATCGTGCCCGGCCTGGGCGACGCCGGCGACCGCCAGTTCGGCACCGCCTGATCCGCCGGCCGCGCCACGCGGCCCCCCGCCGGCCATATTCCGTCTGGCCTTCTTGGGCCTCATAAGGAGTAGTGCGCCATGAGCAAACGCCCACCCTGGGACGAGTACTTCATGGACATCGCGCGCCAGGTGGCGCGACGCTCTACCTGCCCGCGCGCCGCTGTCGGCGCAGTCATTGTCAAAGACAAACGCATCCTGACGACCGGCTACAATGGCTCGCCCATGGGCCTGCCCCACTGTACCGATGTGGGCTGCCTGATCGTGGACAACCATTGCGTGCGGACGCTGCATGCCGAGCAGAACGCCATTATCCAGGCCGCGCTGCACGGCGTCTCGGTCAATGGCGGGACGGTCTACGTGACGCACCAGCCCTGTCTCAACTGCGCCAAGGTGATCATCAACGCCGGCCTGGCGCGCGTCGTCTATGCCGGCGACTATCCCGACCCCCAGGCGCGCGCCTTTCTGAGCGAGGCCGGCGTGGCGCTGGTGCACTTTCTGCCCGGCGAGACGGAGGGAGACGGCGCAGGATGATCGCTTTCGTCCTGGCTTTCGCGGTGCCATTCCTCCTCTCTCTGGCGCTGACGCCTTTGGCCGGCGCGCTGGGGCAGCGGCTGGGCGTGGTAGATCGGCCGGGCGGCCGGCGCCGTCACCAGGGCGTCATCTCGCGCCTGGGCGGCATCGCGCTCTACCTCTCCTTTGTCGCCGGCGTCATCCTCCTTATGCTCCTGCCGGCCGGCTGGCAGCCGCCGCGCCAGGACCCCAACGAAGCCATCCGCCTGATCGGCTTGTTGGTCGGCAGCACGGTCATTTTCGCCATCGGCCTGCTGGACGATTTCGTGCGCCTGAAGCCGGCGATCCAGTTCGCCGGCCAGCTCGTCGTCGCCGTCATCGCCTGCCTGACCCTGATCTTCATTGAGCGGGTGATGAACCCCTTCACCAATACGCTGCTGATCTTCCCCATGCCCCTGGTCTGGGGCATCTCGATCTTCTGGATCATGGGCATGATCAATACGGTCAACTTCCTGGATGGGGTGGATGGGCTGGCCGCCGGCGTGACGGTCATCATCTGCGCCTTCCTGACCATCCACATGCTGCGGATGGAGCAGTTGAGCGTGGCGCTGTTGCCGCTGGCGTTGTTGGGGTCGGCGCTGGGCTTCTTGCCCTTCAACTTCTCGCCGGCGCGCGTCTTCATGGGCGGCGGGGCCTATTTCCTCGGCTTTGCCGTCGGGGCGCTTTCCATCATGGCCGGCGCCAAGGTCGCTACTGTGCTGCTGGCGCTGGGCATCCCCATCATGGACGTGGCCTGGCAGATCCTCGGCCGGCTGCGCGCCGGGGCCGCGGTGGGCGGGGCCGACCGCGGCCACCTGCACCATCGCCTGCTGGACATGGGCTATACGCCGCGCCAGATCGTCTTCTTCTACTATTCCTTCTGTATCCTCTTCGGCGTCCTGGCCCTGGTCATTGAGAATCGGCTGTACAAGCTCGTGGCCCTGGGCGTCCTGGGGATCGCGGCGGTGGGCATTTTGTGGGCCGTCTCGCGCCGCAACGCCGGCAAGAACAATCAATAGCATCCCGTTTACGTTGAGCCATCAGGAGGCAAGTCATGCTGAAACAAGAACAACTCAAGGGTCTGTGGATTTCTGTCCCGACTGAATGGGACGCGCAAGGCAAATTCGACGAGAAGACCTTCCGCGACGAGATCGCCATGTTGATCGCCGCCGGCGCGCACGGCCTGTACACTACCGGCTCCACCGGCGAGTACTATACCCTGGACTGGGAAGAGTACAAGCAGGTACAGACCGCCTTCGTGCGCGAGACGGCCGGCAAACTCCCCATGCAGGTCGGGGCCAATTGGTTCAACACTCGCGATACCATCCAGCGCGTGCGTTTCGCCCGCGACCTGGGCGCCGGCGCGGTGCAGGTCTGCTTCCCCGGCTGGATGGAGATGCGCCTGGACGACTACGATCAATTCCTGGCCGACGTCTATGAGGCCGTGCCGGACATCTCATTGATCCACTACAATGTAGGTCGCACCAAGAAGGTCTTCCACGGCCGCGACTACGCACGCATCCAGTCCCGCGTCCCCACGCTCATCGGCACCAAGAGCGGCGTGTCTCTCAACGAATACATGGAGCTGGTGTTGTACGCGCCGCATCTGCGCCACTTCGTCGGCGAGCATGTGCTGTCTATCGCCTGGCCGCTGGGGGCGCGCGGCTGCTATGCCTCCTGGTTCATGATGAACCCAAAATTCTTCCTGGACTATTACCGGCTGTGCGAAGAAGGCCGGCTGACCGAGGCTGTCGCCGTCACCATGCGTATGGAGAAGTGGCTGCACGAGGCCGTTGTCCCGCTCGTCCAGAAGGGCTACATGGACCCGACGCTGGATAAGGCGTTCCTGGAATTGGGCGGCTGGCTCCCCGGCAACCGGCGCACGCGCAAGCCGCATCAGCCCCTCAGCGACACGGACTTTGCCTTCTTGAAGCAGAAGACGCTGGAGACGATACCGGAGTTCGTCGGCGCGTACAAGCCATAGCCATCGTGAGGATACGCTCCGTAGCATCGGCCCTTGTGGCCGTCCTGACCCCTCCAGCCGCCCACAAGGGGCGATGCTACGGTTCCAGTCCAAGAGTGGAAACACATTCCATAGCGCAATGCGGATAGGAGAGACTGCCATGCCTCTGATTGACAAACCCCTGGAGGAACTGCGCGAGTACCGGCCGGCGCTGACGCGCCAGCCCGATTTCGATGCCTATTGGGAGCGCACCCTGGCCGAAGCCGCCCGCGCCCCCCTGAATCCGCGCCTGGAGACGGTGGACTATCCGGTCCGCGGCCCCACGTTCTACCGGGTCTTCTATGACGGTTGGCGCGGGGCGCGCATCGCCGGCTGGTACGTCACGCCGGCCGGCGCCGGGCGCTTCCCGGTCCTCATCATCTATCACGGTTACGGCGGCAACGCTGGCCCCATCTTCAAGACGTTGCCCTGGGTGCTGGCCGGCTATGCCGTCCTGGCGGTGGACACGCGCGGCCAGACTGGCGATAGCACCGACCCGGGGCCATATTCTGCGGGACACTGGCGCGGCTACATGACCGCCGGCATCCTCGACCCCGAAGAGTACTATTACCGCGGCGCGTTCGTGGATTGCGTGCGCGCCATTGACTTCGCGTGCAGCCGGCCGGAACTGGACGCCGAGCGTATCGCCCTGACCGGTATCAGCCAGGGCGGCGCGTTAACCCTGGCGGTGGCGGGGCTGGATCGCCGGCCCAAGGCTGCCATGCCGCGCGTCCCCTATCTGTGCCACTATCGCCGCGCGCTGGAGATCAGCAAGGAACAGCCCTACTGGGAAATTGCTCAATATCTCAACTTTCATCCTGAAAATGAGGAACGGGCTTTTCGCACCCTCTCGTATTGCGACAACCTGAATCTGTCGCCGCGCATCGCCTGCCCGACGCTGATGACGGTCGGCCTGCAAGACCTGATCTGCCCGCCTTCGACCGTTTTCGCGGCATTTAATCACATTCCGGCCGAGAAAGAGATGCTGGTCTATCCGTATATGGATCACGCCGATAGCGACGCACAGTGGGAGCCGATGTTGCGCTGGCTGAAGAAGTACGTGGGGTGAGAAGCGGGGCCGGGCCGACGCGTCTCGTAGCATCGGCCCCTGTGACTGTCCTAACCTTTCAGACGCCCACAAGGGGCGATGCTACGGTTTGCCCCCGTCCGAAGTTGCGCCATCAGGGCGCGGTGACTTTGTCTTTGAGCTTTTCGTAGGTGGCCGGCCCGATGCCGGCCACCTCCAATAATTCTTCCGCGCTGCGATAGGGCCGATGGTCTACGATGCGCTGGGCGAGCGCCGGCCCGATCCCCGGCAGCGTGTCCAATTCTGCCAGACTGGCCGTGTTCAGGTTGATCCGACCCGGCGCGCCGGCCGATTTCGAGGGGAGCGTCGGCGCGGCGCTGGCCGGCTCGCCCCGGGCCGGCACGTAGACCTGCTCCTGGTCTTCCAGCGCCAACGCCAGGTTGATGCGGGTCAGGTCGGCCTCGGCCGTCGCTCCGCCGGCGGCCTGGATGGCATCCTTGATGATGCTGCCGGCCGGCAGGGTGTAGACGTCGGCGCGGGCCACCGCGCCGCAGACGTAGACGCGCAGCGGCGCCGGCGTCTGGGTTGCTCCCGGCGTCGGCAGCAGCACCTCGACGCGGCCAATGGCCGGCAGGCGCAGCGCCAGGACAACCGCTCCGATGACCAGGAGCGCCAGCAATGCCACGACGATGAGCTTGCGCGAACGCCCCAACCCGCCCATGAATCGCGCTCCTGGCCCACAGGGCCACGCGCCAGCTACACCTCTGGGCGCGCCGGCTCCACATGAATGACGATGCGCCCCAGTTCCGGCAGGCGCTTGCGTAATGCCGACTCGGCCTGTTCCGAAATGTAGTGCGCCTCCTGAATGGACGTCTCGCCGGCCAAATGACAGTGCATGCTCAAATCGCGCCGCCCGTCCGCGCCGACGAGGATGTGGATGTCGTGGGCTGCGCCGGCCCCGCACAATTGGGCCGTCGTCTCCAGGATGGTCTGGCGCAGGCGCTCATCGGACATGGCGCGGCCGGCCGGCGCGGTGGCCGTCGTCGTGCACATCGGCTCGATGTGGCTGACAATCTCCGCGTGGTTGCCCAACGTCTTACGCAGGTCGCTTTCGAATTCCGTGACCTGTTGGTGCGCTGCGTCCAGGGTCAGGTCTTCTTGCACCTCCGTGTGGACATGCAGCGTCAGCCGGCCGCCTAGCTCGTGGATACTCAGGCCGTGCATGTGCAGGCCGTGGGCCTGGGCGGCGGCGCGTACCTGCGCTGGCAGGTCGCGCTCGGCCGGCTGGAGCGTATCCACATGGACGATGACGTCGGCCCCCGGCACGGCCGCGCAGATCGCGTCTTCGACCCGCGCTGCAATGGCGTGGCCTTGCTCCAACGAGAATTGCTCGGAGACAATGATGGTGATGTCCACGAAGGTCTGCGCGCCGGCCTGGCGCACGCGCAACATGCCGAGATCGCTGACGCCGGCGATGTCTCGCGCCGCCGCCTCGATCTGCGCGCTGACGCCCTGGGGCGCGGAGTCGAGCAGGAAGCTGATGGCGCGCCTGCCCAGTTGGATGCTGACCCACACGACGATCATCGCCACAATCAGGGCGGCGACGGCATCGGCTTTGGCCAACCAGGGAATGTTGAATTCCCGGCTGGCAAGGACGCAGACCAAGCCGGCGATGACTACCGATGAACTCCAAACGTCGGTGCTGAAATGCAGCGC
>CAIQJD010000711.1 GCA_903872005.1 uncultured bacterium
CGCCTCTACCCGGCCATCTCGGCCAAAGACGCCGCCGGCCGGCCGGTCGGCTACGGCTACTGCGTCTCCGAGCCGGCCACTTGGGCGCTCCTGGGCGACATCCTCGATGAAATCGTCGAGCGCTATCTGCGCCCCAACGGGCTGGACATGCTGCAACTGGCCTGCGACGAAATCTACCCCATCCGCAGCGTCTACGAGGATGCGCCCCTGGCCGAGGTGAACCCCTGGTGTCAGTGCCCGGACTGCGCGTCACTGGGCCAGGCCGGCCAACTGACCCGCTATGTCGTGACTCTGGCCGGCTTCTTGAAGCAACGCGGCGTCAAGACCATGATTTGGCAAGACACCTTCGAGCGCCTCGACGCCATGCCAGCGCTGTGGGCGGGGCTGCAAGCCGCCGGCCTGCAGGACGACATCACGATGGGTTGGTGGTGCTACAAAGAGCCGCTGCCCGATTTCAGCAAGCGCCTCCCCATCCCCAACTGGACGCAGCCGTCGGTCGGCATCCTGGCAAGCATCTTCCATCAGGATTTGAGCCGCAATATCTATGGCATGTTGCGGCGCGGCTGGGAAGCCGGCGCAGTCGGCGCGACGGCCTACAATGTGCCCGACCCGGCGCAGCACAAGGACTATCACTGTCTGGCCGAATTCGCCTGGCGTCAGGCCGATGCCGGCGGGATCGCCCATTTCGAGATCAAGTACGCCCAGACCTACTTCGGGCCGGCGTGGCGCGACGCCCTGGAAGCCTACGATGCGGCCCAGCGCATCACCGGCTCCTACCCGCTGCTGGTCTACATCCTCGACCAGTTGCTGTATTACTTCAACTCGTACCCCTACGGGACGCGCGACTATCCGGCCAACATCCTGACCGACTTGGCCGGCGATCCCTTGGCGCTCCAGACAGCCCTGAAGCAATCCATCGCCCATCTGGAGACGGCCAGGTCCCTGGCGGAGCGCTGCCGGCCGCACGACCGCGCCGGCCTCTTGCCCGACTTCTTCCTGGAATGCGACCGCATCATCAGCGTGGCGCGCGCCGCGCTGGGGACGGTGGATGCGCTGGGAGCCTATGCCGAAGCGCGCCGGCTCTGGCCGGCCGAGCGGCCGGCGGCCCAGGCGCGGCTGGCGGAGAGCGCCGGCCGGCTGCGCGCCGTCTCCGAAGAGGTCTTGCGGGTGATGGCCGAGATTGCGCGGCTGAAGCCGGCCTACCTCGTCCCGGCCACCCTGCGCGAAGTCAGTTACCTGGCGAGCTTCCTGCACGATCTGGCCGGCGAGACGGCGCGCATCGAGGCAGAGGCGCGCGCCGGCCGGCTGGCCGAACCGCCGCTCCTGCCCATCGTCGAGAAGATCGGCGAGCGCCGGCTGCGGGCGCTGTGGCACCCCTGGGAGTTCTGACGGCCGGCTACCGGCGCGGCTTCCAGGTCACGCCATCCAGGTTACGCAGGCAGGATGGGAGCGGCTTGGCAGCATAGTCGCGATGCCAGGCCACGCAGGCGCAGCATTGGCCGTGCAGGACACAATGGGTCTCTTGGCAAGCGCAGGGCGCGGCGTGTTCACCCTGGCCGGCGCATGGCGGATATTCCTGGCGCAGCATGTCTTGGGTCTTCATGGCGTTCTCCTGGGCGGGACTTGCGAAACTGCGGCGACGCCCGCTATTGTACCACCAAAGCGCCGGCGCGTGTATAATGCACCCTATGAATACGCGCCCATCTGCCCTTCTTCCCCTGGTCGAGCACGGCCTGCCGCCGGCAATGTCGCCGCGGCGCGTCCTCATTGTCGGGGCCGGCATGGCCGGCCTGGTCGCCGCGTACGAGCTACGGCGCGCCGGCCATGACCCGCTCATTCTGGAGGCGCGTCGCCGCGCCGGCGGGCGGGTCTACACCCTGCGGGAGCCTTTCGCCGCCGGCCTCTACGGCGAAGCCGGCGCCATGCGTATCCCGCTGGCCCACGACCTCTCCCTGGCCTACGTGCGCCATTTTGGCTTGCAGACGCTCCCCTTCACGGCGCAACAGCCGCGCGGCTGGATCGCCGCGCGCGGCCAGCGCCGGCGGCGCGCCGACCTGCCGGCCGACGCTGACCCCTTCGACTTTGACCTGCGCCCCGCCGAGCGCGCCCTGGGCGCGGCCGAGATGCTGGAACGGGCGCTGCGCCCCATCGCCCAACGCTGGGAGGCTGAAGGCGAAGCCGCCTGGCCGGCTATCGTCGCCGCCTATGACCACTATTCCCTGCGCGGCTACCTGGAAGCCGCCGGCTGGTCCGAAGGCGCCATCGAGCGCTTCGGCGTCTTCTACAATCAGGAGACGCTCCTCAACGCCGCGTTCCTGGAGTTCCTGCGCGACGAGCTGGAACATGATTATCGGGGGATGGTCTATCTGGAAGGGGGCATGGACACGCTGCCGGCAGCCTTTCTGCCGGCGCTGCGCGGGCGCATTCGCTATGAGACGGCGCTGGTCGCCTTGGAGCAGGACGCCGCCGGCGTGACGCTGCACGCCCGCACGCCGACCGGCCGGGAGTCCTTCGCCGGCGACTACGCCATCCTGGCCCTCCCCTTCCCGGCGCTGCGCCACGTGGAGGCGCTGACGCCCTTTGCGCCGGCCAAGGCGCGCGCCATCCGCCAGCTCCCCTATGATGCGGCGTGCAAGATCTTCTTGCAATGCGGCCGGCGTTTCTGGGAAGAGGACGAGGGCATTTACGGGGGGAACAGTGTGACCGACTTGCCCATCCGCAGCCTATATTACCCGGAGCATGGCCGGCCCAGCGGGCGCGGCGTGCTCCTGGCGAGCTACACCTGGGCCGAAGACGCCCGGCGCTGGCAGGCCCTGCCGCCGGCGCGGCGCGTTGAGCGCGCCCTGGCCGATGTGGCGCGGCTGCACCCGCAAGCGCCCGCCGCGTGCGAGGGGGGCGCCAGCTATGCCTGGGGCGAGGATGAGTATGCTGGCGGGGCCTTCGCCCTCTTCGGGGCGCGCCAGACGACCTTGCTACAAGAGACGATCAACGCGCCCGATGGGCGCTTCTACTTCGCCGGCGAACACGCCTCGGATCACCACGCCTGGATACAGGGCGCACTGGAGTCCGGGTTGCGCGCCGCCCGCGCTATCGCCGAACAGAGCCGCGTCGGGTAGCCGGCGCTAAGGCTTCCGCGTATACACCTTCCAGGGACCGATCCCATCCACCTGGTAATCGGCCGCCAGCCACTCTTTCAATCCGTTCGTCAGTTGGCCGTGGGCGCGCCGGAAGACAATGGCCTGGGGGGCATAGTTCTTTATGCGCGCCAGCCAGCCGGCCAGGCCGCCCGGCTCGCGCGCCGCGATGAACGTATCGTAGGCTCCATCAATGATGAGGAAACGCGTCGGGCTGACGCTCCCAGTCAGAGCCAGCGCAGCCGGCTCAGTGATGGAGAGGAGGCGCGGCTGCGGCCCGAAGCGGCTGATGAACTGCTCCGCCGCCCATTCTTGCGACGCCAACAGATCGTCGTGCAGCGCCCGGTTCGTCCAGACCGTCGCCGTCAGCAG
>CAIQJD010000712.1 GCA_903872005.1 uncultured bacterium
GCCGAAGCCCGACTACAACCCGGCCTATCAGTTCACGCCGCTGGCCTTCAAGATGGAAGAGTACGCCGACGCGCGCCGGCCGGAGATGAACGAGATCCCCGTGACGGAGCGGCGCGGCAACTTCCGCGAAGTGGACCTGGGCCTGAAGAAAGATGAAGCGCAGAACGAATGCCGGCGCTGCCTGCGCTGCGACCTGGAATGGATGGAAACGGTGAAGAAAGTCAAAATCCCGTCGGCCATCCCCGAAGCGTGAACCGGACCAGGGCAACTGGCTCTCTCATCAGCGTAACTAAGGAGGCGTGACTGATGCCCACGGTGAACATCACCATCAACGGTAAGCAGATCACCGCGCAGGCTGGACAGACCGTCCTACAGGCCGCCCAGGGCGCCGGCATAGACATCCCCGTGCTGTGCCAGCACCCCGCGATCAGTACCTGGGGCGCCTGTCGCATCTGCCTGGTCGAGATCGCCAAACAGCGCGGCCTGCAGCCGGCCTGCACCTTCCCCATCTCGGAAGGCATGGAGGTCTGGACAGAATCGGAGAAAGTGGTCAAAATCCGCAAGTTCGTGCTGGAGCTGCTCTTCTCCGAGCGCAACCACTACTGCATGTTTTGCGAAATGAGCGGGGACTGCGAGCTGCAAAACCTGGCCTACCGCTACGGCCTGGATCACTGGATCTATCCCCGCCCCTACGAGAAGCTGGGCGTGGACGCCAGCCGCAAGTACTTCATCATGGATCATAACCGCTGCGTGCTGTGCCGGCGTTGCGTGCGCGCCTGCGCCGAAATCGCCGCCAGCCACACGCTGGGCATCCGCGAGCGCGGCGCCCGCTCCATGATTATGGCCGACCATGACGTCCCCTTCGGCGCATCCACCTGCGTCGAGTGCGGCAGTTGCTTGCAGGTCTGCCCCACCGGCGCGCTGATTGATCGCCGCAGCTCCTATGGCGGCCGCGAGAAAGAAGTGACCCACACCAAGACGACCTGTATGCAGTGCAGCATCGGCTGCGCCCTGGACGTGGTCACGCGCCACGGCCGGCTGCTGCGGGTGGATGGCGTGTGGGACGCCGGCCCCGGCCAGGGCCTCCTCTGCGTCGCCGGCCGCTTCCAGCCGCTCTACGAAACGCGGACGCGCCTGACCCAACCGCTGGCGCGCCAGAAGGATCAGCTCGTCCCAACCACCTGGGATGACGCCCTGGCGCGCATCGCCGCCAAACTGCGCGGCGGCAAAGTCCTGGGCGTGGCGACCGGCGCGGCCACCAACGAGGTCTACGCCGCCTTCGCCGGCCTGATGCAGAAGGCCAAAGGCGCGGCCGGCCGGCTGGAGCCGACCCTGCCGGCCCTGGGCTACGGCAAAGCCGGCGCGCTGGGCGACATCGCCGCATCCGACTTCATCATCGTCGCCGGCGCCGACCCGCTGGCCGACCACCGCGTCGCCGGCTACTTCATCAAGCGGGCGCTGGATCACGGGGCGCGCCTGGCGCTGCTGGGCAGCGCCGACGGCAGCCTGAGCGCCTACGCGAACCTGACCCTGGCCGACGGGAACGCCGGCCCGGCCGTGCAGCTTGCCAGCCAGGCCGAAAAGCCGGTCGTCGTCTATGGCGCCGGCATGGCGCCGGCGACCATCGCCGGCCTGAAACCGCTGGCCGACAAGGCGCTCTTCATCGGCCTGGAGCCGGCCCGCAACGGCCAGGGCGCGCTGGCCGCCGGCCTGCAGCCCATCGGCCCACAGAAGGCCGATGCGCTCTACCTGCTGGCGGGCGAAGCCCCCGCCGACGGCATGGCCGGCTATCTCAACGGCGCGTTCACCATCGTCCAGGCTGCCTACGCCTCGCCGCTGACCGAAAAGGCCGATGTGGTCCTGCCGGCGCCTATCTGGGCCGAGCGGGCCGGCCACATCACCAACCTGAGCGGCCAGACGTGCGCCGTGCAGCCGGCAACGCAGATGGCCGCCGGCGCGCGCGACGAAACGGACGTGCTGCAAGCTCTGGCGCAGATGCTCTAGGGCCAGGCATCCAGACTCACGCATGAGGAGTTAAGACATGGGCAAGATCCGAATCGCAATGGACTGGCTGGATGCCTGCGCCGGCTGCGAAATGTCCATCCTGGACATTGACGAACGCATCGTCACGCTGCTGGAGCATGCCGAATTGACATCCACGCCCATTACGGACCTGAAGCACCCGCCCAAAGACGGCGTCGAAGTGGGCATCCTGACCGGCTCGGTCAGCAACCACCACCAGATCGAAGTCACCGCAGAGATGCGCCATGCCGCCAAGATCCTGATCGCCTTTGGCGATTGCGCGGTGATGGGCGGCATCTGCACCATGCGTAACTTCTTCCCCACGGAAGAAGTGATGCGCCGGGGCTACATCGAGACCGAGAGCACGGTGGATGGCGTGATCCCCGATTCGCCGGAACTGGGCCATTTGACCGACAAAGTGATGGCGGTAGACGAGGTGGCGCCGGTGGATGTCTATCTGCCGGGATGTCCTCCTTCGGCCGATGCCTTCTGGTATGTGGTGACGGAGCTGCTGGCCGGCCGCAAGCCGGCGCTGAGCGACGAGAACCTCCAATACGAATGACGCCTGGCAACGTGAAGGAGAAACATAAATGGGAGAAAAGATAACCATCGCGCCGGTGACGCGCATTGAAGGGCATGCTCGCATCACCCTGCACTTGAACGACGAAGGCCAAGTGGCGGAATCGTACTTCCACGTAGACCAATTCCGCGGCTTCGAGAAGTTCAGCGAGGGGCGCATGTTCTTTGAGATGCCCGTCATCACCCCGCGCATCTGCGGCATCTGCCCGGTGAGCCACCACCTGGCCGCGGCCAAAGCCTGCGATGGCGTCATTGGCGCCAGACTGACGCCCACGGCGCACAAGCTGCGCTCCTTGATGCACAAAGGGCAATACATCCACTCGCACGGCATGCACTTCTTCGAGCTGGCCGGCCCCGATCTGCTCCTGGGCTTCGACGCCGACCCGGCCATCCGCAACGTGGTGGGGATCGTGCAGGCCGCGCCCGATCTGGCGGTGAAAGCCGTCCAGTTGCGCGCCTACGGCCAAGAGATCATCCGCCGGCTCTCCGGCCGGCGCATCCACCCGCGCTGGGCCATCCCCGGCGGCGTGAACAACGCCCTCTCCGTGGAAGACCGCGACTGGATGCTGCGGGAATGGGACAAACACCTGGAGACCTGCAAGGCCGGCGTCGCCATCGGCAAGGACTGGATCGAGAAGAACCAGAAGCTCATGCAAGAGTTCGCCGTCTTTTCGACGGGCTACATGGGCATGGTGGACCCCGACGGGGCGCTGCGCCTGTACGACGGCCAGATTCGCCTAGTGGATCAGGAAGGCAAGCAGTTGGAGCAGTTCGACCCCAGCCGCTACCTGGACTACATCGGCGAGCATGTCGAGCGCTGGTCGTACCTCAAGTTCCCGTTCTACAAGAAGATGGGCTGGCCGGCCGGCGTCTACCGCGTCGGCCCCCTGGGCCGGCTCAACGCCGCGACCTACATTGACACGCCCCTGGCCCAGTCCGAAATGAAGATCTGGAAGTCGCTCAATGGCGGCCGGCCGGTGGAAGGCACCCTCTACTTCCACTATGCCCGCCTGATTGAGCTGGTCTTCTGCATGGAACGGGCGCGCGAGCTGCTGGAAGACCCCGACATCCTCCGCACCGATCTGGTCACCGAATCGGACGTGATCACCGGCGAAGGCGTCGGCTGCGTCGAAGCGCCGCGCGGCACGCTCTTCCATCACTACTGGACCGATCAGCAGGGCGTCATCACCAAAGCCAACCTGATCGTCGCCACCGGCCACAACAACTACTCGATGAGCAAGTCGGTGGACATGGTCGCCAAACGCTTCGTGGATGGCAAGAAGCTGACCGAAGGGATGCTCAACCGCGTCGAAGCGGCCATCCGCGCCCATGACCCGTGCCTCTCCTGCTCGACCCATGCCATTGGCAAGATGCCGATGGTGGTGGAGCTGTACGGGCCGGACGGCGCGCTGGTAGATTGCGCCCAGCGCGACTAGCGCGCAGCATCACGATGATAGATGGGGACACAGAGGACATGCGGCGGAGGAAGAGACGTCATCAGCTTTTGTGTTCTCTGTGTCTCCACCACTGAGCCAGTCGTCATGCTTGAGTGAACTTCGCCGGTTTCGGCGTAGCATAATTCTGGAGATGCAGCCTGGTGAGCGAAGTTCTTAACATCTACTGTGATGAGAGTTGTCACCTAGAAAGAGATCGCCAGCCCGTCATGGTATTGGGCGCCGTTTGGTGTCCGGCGGAGAAGACCCGAGAGATCGCGACGCGCCTGCGAGAGATCAAAGAGCGGCATGACGTCCCGGCTCTCTTCGAGATCAAATGGACTAAAGTATCGCCGGCGAAAATCCGTTTGTACCAAGATGTCATGGACTATTTCTTTGATGATGATGACCTTCACTTTCGGGCGCTAATCGTGCCGGACAAATCCCGGCTCAGGCATGCGGATTTTCATCAAAGCCATGATGACTGGTACTACAAGATGTATTTTGATATGCTGAAGATCATTCTCAAACCGCATTCTCACTACCGGGTATATCTTGACATCAAGGATACGCGAAGCGCAGACAGAGTGGCGAGGCTTCACAATGTGCTGTGCAACAACATGTATGACTTCTCACGCGAGATCATTGAGCGCGTCCAGACCGTGCGTTCGGAGGAGATTGAACAACTGCAATTGGCAGACCTGCTGATTGGAACGGTTTCGTACGCCAATCGCAATCTGGCTACAAGCACAGCAAAACTGGCTCTGGTAGAGCGTATGAGACGCCGTTCAGGTTATCAACTGACTCGGACAACCCTGTTACAAGAAACCAAAGTCAATCTCTTTCTCTGGCACGCTTCGTAAAGAGGACAGTTTCGATTCATGGCGAATCTACCCGAATGGCTCCCTCCGTTGGTGCTGTTGAGCGATTGCGCGGGGGATTGGCCGCAATATCTTGCAAAACTCTATACGTTTTTCAAGCGAGATTTTGTAGAGAGCACGCCATCTTTTCAAGGCCGGCGAATTGGGTTGAAACGGCTACCCTTTGTGCAAAGCAAAGAGGCGACGTTCTGGCATTTGATCTCCGAGGGATCCGAGGAGGATGACCGTTTGCCAGAAATGCGACGCTGTGAACGAGTGCGCTGGCCGCGTCCTATCATTGAACGTGACCCCAATACGGAGATCAAGGTCTGGAGGAATCGGAGACACGGGGAAACGCGGATATGCCTCTGGGTAGAAGATGCCGAGTACCTCGTGGTGCTGGCAGAGCGTAGAGAACATATCCTTTTGTGGACCGCATACCCGGTCAAAGAACCGCATCGGAAAAGAAAGTTGCGGAAGGAATACGAAGAAGCCGTAAAAGGCTAGCGCCGCCCCGCAGGACGGCGCCGTTACTCCTTCTACACATGGCAGATGAGCTACTTCAATTATACATTCTGGAGGATCGAAAGTCAAGTGTTTTGCGGAAGTCATATTATGGTTAGTCATCCATGAGACACGTTCTCGTTGTCGGCTTCGGCAATTTGTACCGGCGTGACGACGGCGTCGGGCC
>CAIQJD010000713.1 GCA_903872005.1 uncultured bacterium
CGCTTCGAGAACCGCAAGCTGCTGACCGCCCTGCTGGTCGTCTCGCCCCTGCCCTGGATCTCGATGCAACTGGGCTGGATGTCGGCTGAGTTCGGCCGGCAGCCCTGGGTCGTCTACGGCCTGCTCCGCACGACCGACGCCGTGTCGGTGGTAGTGCCGGCCGCCCAAATCCTGGTCACGCTGATCCTCTTCGTTCTGGTCTACCTGCTGATCTTCGCCGCGGTCGGCTACCTGGTGCGGCGGGAAATCCTGCACGGGCCGGCCGAGCTGGCGCCGGCGCCGGTCAAAGCGGCGAGAAAGGAGCGCAAGCGATGAGCTACGCGGCCCTGCAAACCATCTGGTACCTGCTCATCGGCGTGCTGATCGTCGGCTACGCCATTCTGGATGGCTTCGATCTGGGCGTGGGCATCCTTTCGCCCTTCATCGCCCGCACCGACCGCGAGCGCCGCATCTTGCTCAATGCCGTCGGCCCCTT
Source organism: uncultured bacterium (assembly GCA_903872005.1). The sequence continues at coordinate 476 of CAIQJD010000713.1, forward strand.
CTTGGACGGCAATGAGGTCTGGCTCCTGACGGCCGGCGGGGCGCTCTTCGCCGCCTTCCCCCACGTGTATGCTACCGTCTTCAGCGGCTTCTATCTGGCGCTGATGCTGGTGCTCTTCGCCTTGATTGTGCGCGCCGTCTCCTTCGAGTTCCGCAGCAAGGTCGAAGACGCCCGCTGGCGCAGCGTGTGGGACTGGGTCTTCTTCGTCGGCAGCGCGCTGCCGGCGCTTTTGACCGGCGTCGCCGTGGGCAACGTCATGCGCGGCGTGCCCCTCACGGCCAACATGGAATATGCCGGCAACTTCTTCACCCTGCTGCACCCGGCCGCGCTCCTCGTGGGCCTGACCGGCCTCGCCATGTTCATCACGCAAGGCGCGACCTACCTGCTGGTCAAGACAGATAATCCCATCGCCGGCCGCGCCCGCGCCGTCGCCAAATGGAGCTGGCTGGCGCTGGTCGTCCTGGCCGCCGCGACGACCGCAGTGACCATCCTGGATACGCCGGCCCGCTTTGACAATTACCTGCGCGCGCCCTGGCTCTGGCTGGCCCCGATCCTGACGGTCGCCGCGCTGGTCGTCACGCGCCTGAGCCTGGACAAGGCCGCCGGCCGCGCCTTCCTCTGCTCCTCCGTCTCTGTGGCCGGCCTGATAGGCATTTTCGGCGCGGCGAACTACCCGACCATGTTGCCGGCGCGCGGCGCCGCCAACCTGAGTCTGACCATCGCCAATGCGTCCGCTTCTGCCCGCACGCTGCAAACCATGTTCATCATCGCCCTGATTGGCGTGCCGATCATGCTGGCCTACACGGCCTATGTCTATTACTCGTTCCGCGGCAAGGTAAAGCTGGACGATTCCAGCTATTGACCTTGACCTGCCGGCGCCGGTCGCACTGAGTAAAAGAGGCTACAGCCTGCATCTTCCCTGGCTGTAGCCTCTTGCTCTGCACGCGCCGGCCGCCCGCTGGCGCATCAGAAAGGAGCGCATCGCCGTGCCCGATGTGGAACGCTGGCTCCTCGATCAGATGGAGCAGCTGCCGGTCATGGACGCCCACGAACACCTGCTGGCGGAGAGCGAACAACTGGCCGAGCCGGCCGACGCCCTGCTCTTCTTTCGCCAGTACACCCGGCTGGTCATGTTCAGCGCTGGCCTGTCCGAAGCGACTTTCATGCGGATGCACGACCCGTCCGCGCCCCTGGATGAGCGATTCGCCATCTTCGACAGCATCCGCGAGCTGATCCGCGCCAGCGGGCCGGCGCGCGCCGTCCACATCGCCTTGCAACACTTCTACGGCGCGTCGGAGGTCACCCGCGAGAACTACGCCGCCATCACCGAGGCGATGCGCGTTCGCCGCCGGCCGGGGATGTACGACGACCTGCTGCGGCGCGACTGCGGCATCCGCTGCGTCCTGCAGAACAGCCCCGCGCCGGACTATGATAGCCCCTTGCTGCGCGCCGTCCCGATGATCGGCGTCGCCGGCGAATGGGACGACTTCCCCGTCCTGGCCGGGCGCATCGCGCGCGGCGAACATGGCTTCGCGACGTTGGATGATTACCTGGAAGAGCGGGCTGCGCGGCTGCGCCGGCTCAAGGCGCGTGGCGCGGTCGCCTTCAAGCACACGGCCCATCTCTATAGCGAGCCACAGCGCGGCGCGGCTGAAGAAGCCTTCGGCCGGCTGCGCCAGGGC
>CAIQJD010000714.1 GCA_903872005.1 uncultured bacterium
CGGCGTTGGCGCCGGCGCCAGCAGCGGGCCAATCTCCTGCTCTCGGAGCGGAACCTCGCGCGGTTGCACGGCGAAGCGCACCTCGACCGAGCGTTCCATGACGCCGGCGAGGGTGCGCTTAATCAAGCCCATCAGCCGGTTCTCCAACCACTCTTTGGCGAAGTTGGTGCGTACGGCAACGATGAAAAGACCGTCCTCATACGATGAGACGGAGGTTTCTTTAACCCAGGTATCGAATGTCGCGCGGGTCATCTGCAATTGCATCTCACCCAACGCGGCCTGCCAGGCTTCATAGGGGTTCATCAGAATCCTCTTCCGAACTCGGTTGCTTCACAGCGCGCCGAACCAGATCGCAAGCATCTGATTGGGGGCGCGCACCATCCATCTATCCGCCGGCGCGTTCTCCGAGCGCGCCGATAGCGCGCGAAAGGAACGGTGTGTGCTCAGAACGTTGTAAGAAGACGAACTTGCTACGATGTGGGATAACCCAACGACGGGTGAATAGAGCGTGTAAGGGGTACGCTCTACGCTGGCAGGCCGCAGATCCTGCGCAGCGCCACATCGTTTCCTATCAAGAGTCATTGTAGCAGACCGGCCCGTTTTTGGCAACCCCTCCCGGCCTGACCGGCCCCGCAAACTGATGGCCGGCGTGAAACCCGGTAGGCCGCTCTGTGGGCCGGTTATCCACAAGCCGTTGTGGATAACCGGCCTCTGTCCACTAGCAGTATGCGCCGGTCGGCGCTCCGGCGCAGCCGAATCTTAAAATCATGGCGCGGGCGCAATTTTAAGATTAGACTTTGGCCCGGTAGCCGGCGAAAAAGGGCCTTGCCGGCTTGTAGCCGGCGAATTGACGCCCGGCCGCGCTCACGGTATACTCGCGGGCAGAGGAATGACCCATGTCTTCTGCGCCGACAATCCTACGTATCCTCTTTGACTATGACGGCACGCTGACCTACGAAGAAGCGCAGGCCGATGCCCTGCGCCAGCGTTCTCTGGACGTTCTGGCCCAGGATATCTTGCGGACGCCGCGCGCCGGCCTGGAAGCGGCCTACTGGGAGACGCAGCGCCGCCTGCTGGCCGAGCCGGCGCGGCATGGCTGGATGGTGGGCGGCCAGATGGCGGCCTATTGCGACGAAGGCGCTTTCTTGCTTAACACAGCGGTCATGCAGGCGTTGCTGGGCAGTGCGCCGGCAGCCCGCGCGGCCCTGGCGCAACGCTTCGCCGGCGCAGCCGAGCCGATTCAGGAGTGCGTCAACTGGCTCTTTCACAGCTTCACGTCCGATCTGCCGGTCGCCTGGCGGCCGGCTACCGATGCGACCTTGCGCTGGCTCCTGGCGCTCCCCGGCGTCGAGACGGTCGTCTTGACCAACTCCAAAGGCGATAAGGTGGCGCGCCGGCTGGCAGAGGCCGGCCTGCCGCTCTTGCCGTTGGACGCGGCGGCGCCGGCTGCCGGCCGCATCCGCATCCTGGGCGATGTGCGCCAGTATGACATGGACGCGGAGAACCTGCCCGGCTTGCCGGCCGCGCTATGGGCCGGCGACCGCCCGCTGGACTTGCGCCGGCCGACCTACTACCGCGCCTTGTTGCGCCAGCGTGCTGATACGCGCCATCTCTGGGTGGTCGCCGATGGGCTTTCATTGGCCGGCGCGTTGCCCCTGGCGCTGGGCATCCCGTTCTTCCTGGCGCGCGCGGCGTATACGCCGGCCTGGGCGGCCGATGGCGTGATGGCGCAGCCGGCCGGCGGCATCCTGGACGATCTGGCGCAATTGCAAGAACACGTACAACATCTGCTGGAGGCGATATGACTATCGTGATTGTGGGGATGGGGCCAGGCGACCCGGAACTCTTGACGCGTCAGGCCGATGCCATTTTGCGCCGGGCCGGCGTCATCTATGCGCGCACCGGCCGGCATGAGGTCTGCGACGCCCTGCGCGATGCCGGCGTCACGCTACGCACCTTCGATGCGGTCTATGAGCAGGGAGACGATCTGGCGGCGGTCTACGCCGAAGTGGCGCGCCGGCTGATTGCCCTGGACGATCAGGAGGCCGGCCGCGCGGACATCGTCTACGCCGTGCCCGGCCATCCCCGGGTCGGTGAGGCGACCACGGCGTTGTTGTGCGCCTGGGCGCAGGAAGCCGGCCGTTCGGTGCGCCTGGTGGATGGGTTGACTTTCATCGAGCCGGCGCTGGCCCTGGCCGGCGCGGACGCCCTGGCCGACAGCCTGCAAATCGCCGCCGCGCACGCCCTGATCCGCGCCCCGTTCCCGGCTCTGGACGCCGACCGGCCGGCGCTGATCGCCGCTGTGGAAAGCCGCGAAGTCGCCGGCGACCTGAAATTGACCCTGGGCGCGCTCTACCCCGACCAGCACGGCGTCCTCTTAATCTATGCGCCGGGGACGCCCGATGCCGCGCCGCGCCGCATCCCGCTCTTCGAGCTGGATCGGCAGGGCGGCTTTGATCATCAGACCTGTCTCTATCTGCCGGCGCTGGCCGGCGCCGGCTCGTGGCTGGGACTGCAAGCCATCGTGGCGCAATTGCGCGCCCCCGACGGTTGCCCCTGGGATCGCGAGCAGACCCATCGCACCCTGCGGGCGCATCTGCTGGATGAAACCTACGAGGTCCTCGATGCGCTGGATCGCGAAGACGCAGACGATCTGCGCGGCGAGCTGGGCGACCTGGCGTTGCAGATCGCCCTGCATTGCCAGATTGCCCTGGAAGAGGGGGACTTCATCCCCGGCGAGGTCTTTGCCGGCATCATGGCCAAGCTGCGCCGGCGCCATCCCCACGTCTTCGGCGATGTGAAAGTGGCCGATTCTGGCGAGGTGTTGGTCAACTGGGAGGAGATCAAGCGCCAGGAGCGCGGGGCCAGCGACCATCGCCGGCAATTTGAGGGCATCCCGACCAGTCTGCCGGCCCTGGCCCAGGCTTTGGCCTATCAGGAGCGGGCAGCCCGCGTGGGCCGCGCGCCCGAAGCCGGCGCCGACCTGGCCGCTTTGTGCGCCGGCCTGGGCAGCGCGCCGGCTTCGGGGGCCGGGGACGAAGCCGCCTGGGGCGATCTCCTCTTCGCCGCCGTGGATGCGGCGCGCCGGCGCGGCGTGAACCCGGAGAGCGCGCTGCGCGAAGCCAATGCCCGCTTCGCGGCGCGCTTTGCGGCCGGCCAGGAGACCTCCTGAGATGACCAACGCCGGCGAGCCGCCCGAAATCCGTCTGGGGCAGAAGGTGCAATTACGCAAGGCGCATCCTTGCGGCTCGGATCGCTGGGAAGTGGTGCGCCTGGGCGCAGATATCGGGCTGCGCTGCCTGGGGTGCAGCCGGCGCGTCCTGTTGCCGCGCGGCGAGTTCCTCAAGCGGGTCAAACGCTGGCTGGAAGAGGATCAAGGGCGGGGATCGGAGTAGCATCGCCCCTTGTGGGCGTTCTGGCGCCTTTCTGAGGCTCTGCGCCCTCTGTGCCCCTGCGGTGGGTCAATGGGGCGGACTTTGACATTGTCCCGGTAGGCGTGTGGCTATTCTTGCCGGGCGCGGAAATCGTGCTATACTTCACAGGATGATCGCCCCGGGGGCGGCAAGCTGCGAGATCATGAAGCAGAATGAAGCAGAATGAAGCAGAAGGAAGTGCAATATGACGACTTCAGACGCTCTCAAAATCCTGCTCCTCTCCGCCGAGGTAGCGCCCTTTGCCAAGACCGGCGGCGTGGCCGATGTGGCCGGCTCCTTGCCCAAGTCCCTGCGCGCTCTGGGCCACGATGTCCGCGTCGCCATGCCGCGCTATGGGCGCGTCGGCGTGGAGAAGTTCAACCTGACGCGCCGGCTGGAGAAATATCCGGTCAAGATGGGCGACGACGAGCAGCCGGCCGAGCTATACGAGGGGCGCATCGGCGCCAGCACGCCGGTCTACTTCGTCGAGAATGCGCGCTACTATGATCGCGAAGGCATCTACATGTACCCCGACGATGCCGAGCGCTTCATCTTCTTCTGTCGCGCCGTGCTCGAAGCCTTGCCGCGCCTGGGCTGGAAGCCGGACATCATCCACTGCCACGACTGGCACACGGCCATCGTGCCCAACTGGCTCAAGACGATCTACGCCGACGCCGAATACCTGCGCTGGGTCGCCTCGGTCTACACCATCCACAACCTGGCCTATCAGGGCATCTACGGCTATCGCGTCCTGGAGATCGCCGGCATTGACGAGCTGGGCTTCATCGCGCACCCGCAGATGCAAGACCTGGCCGAGGTGGTGGATTTCATGGGGCGCGGCATCTACTTCGCCGATGTGGTCAATACGGTCAGCGAACGCTACGCCCAGGAGATCCTCACCCCCGAATATGGCGAGCGGCTCGATCCCCTGCTACGCGACCGGCGCGACCGGCTGTATGGCATCCTCAACGGCATTGACACCGTGGCCTTCAATCCGGCCACGGACCCGTACATCGTCTCGCATTTCGACGCCAATCATCTGGAAAGCCGGCCGGCCAACAAAGAGGCGCTGCAACGCGAGGCCGGCCTGGCCGTCGCGCCGCGCGCCCCGCTCATTGGCGTCGTCTCGCGCCTGGCCGACCAGAAGGGCTTCGATCTCCTGACCGGGATGATCGAGCCGCTCTTGAACAACCTGACGGCGCAGATCGTGATCCTCGGCACCGGCGAACAGAAGTATCACGAGGCCCTCAGCGCGCTGGCCAAACGACGCCCGGATCGGCTGGCCGTCTTCTTGACCTTCAATGCGTCGCTGGCCCAACGCATCTACGCCGGCTCCGACATGTTCCTGATGCCGTCGCGCTTTGAGCCGTGCGGCCTGGGGCAGATGATCGCCATGCGCTACGGCAGCGTCCCCATCGTGCGCGCCGCCGGCGGCCTGGCCGATACGGTGCATGACTTCGACCCGTTGACCGATCAGGGCAACGGCTTCTCGTTCGAGGCGTATGATCCGATGGCGCTTTACACGTCCATGGTGCGCGCCGCTGAGACCTACCGGCATGACGACTCGTGGCGCCGGCTGATGTTGCGCGGCATGTTGGCCGATTTTTCCTGGGATACGTCGGCGCGCAAATACGTGGACCTGTATCGCCGGGCGCTGGCTTCGCTCGGCGAGCGCCGCGATTTGGAGCAGTATCGCATCCGCTCAGCATAGCTCCGCAGACCGCGCCGGCGCGGTCTGCGGTAATACCAACAGGAGGTCTGCGTCATCGTGGATCGCGTTGTCCCATCCGTCTTTCACCTGGAAGAGCTGGTCGCCGGCTGGCCCGACGCCGAGCGCGAACGCTTCGAGCGCATCTATCACGTCGTCTCCAGCGCCGGCTATCTCAAAGCGCCGGCCGCCATGCGCCCCTGGATCGAGCAGAAGTTTGGCTCGCTGGCCGCCGTAGAAGAGCAGCACATCGTCAAAGTCACCAATAAAGTGGTTTTGGAGGGGGCGCTGTTCAATCCGCTGCGCGCCAATCGCCCGCAGCCGAAGACGGCCGGCGACCTGGCCGGCGAGATCGCCGCGGCGCGGGGCGACCACTTCTGTGACCCCGAAAATGAGACGCCCGAAGATGTCTTCGGGCGCGTGCGCGGCCGGCTTTCCATCTCCGCCAGCAACGTCGCCAAGAGCGACGGCCTGCACGGCCTGGTGATCTTCGACGAGCATGATCCCCTGGCCTTGAGCGAGCCGGCGGTGCTGGATTACTTCAACGTGGCGCTCAAATGGGCCAAAGAAGCCCATAATGTGGATCGTTCGGCGCGCTATTTCTTCATGCTGTGGAATTGCCTGTGGAAAGCCGGCGCGTCGGTCATCCACGGCCACGCCCAGATGACGCTCACCCGGGGGATGCACTATCCCCGCATCGAAGGGTGGCGGCGCGCCGCGCAGCTCTATCGCCTGGGCTATGGGGCGAACTACTTCGAGGATTTGATCGCCACGCACACGGCGCTGGGACTGGCGCGGCCGGCTGGCAGCGCGCACATCCTGGTCAACCTCGCGCCCATCAAAGAAAGAGAGCTGCTGGTGATCGGCGAGCGGCCGGACGCGGACTTCTGCCGCGCCGTCTATCTGGCGCTGGACACGCTGGTGCACCGCCTGGGGACGCGCGCCTTCAGCCTGGCGCTCTACTGGCGGCCCCTGGATGGCGTGGAGGAAGATTGGAGCGGCTTCCCGACCATCGCGCGCATCGTGGATCGCGGCGATCCCTTCAGCCGCATGGCCGATATCGGCGCCATGGAGCTGTATGCGGCCAGCGTGGTGAGCGCGGACCCGTTCGCCGTGGCCGGCGCGCTGCGGAGCTAGGCCGTCTCCTCCCACACTTTGATTGCCGCGGCCATGCCGTTGGTGATGGCGTCCACGCGCATCGCCAACGGCTGTTCCATAGGCGCTTCCGTGCCATAGCCGATGCCGAAGAGCGTGGCGTAGTCGCTCAAGTTGTAGCCCTCGCCGCGCAACAGGCCGCGACACCAGAAGAGGCCCGGCAGGCGCGGCTCCGGCTGCATCCAGTCCAGGGTGTAGTTCTTGCCGGCCGTCTCGTCCGTGGCCACCCACTCCTCGTAGGTCGTGACCGGATAGCCGCGCCCGTTCACATAGGCGAAATACGCCTTCGTCATCTCGTAAACCCGCTCGAAAGTCCGCGGGTCTTCGGGGCGCGGCGTCGGCATCCAGAAGCCTTTGCCATTCCCCTCATGCAGGTCACAGGTCAGGCCCGGCCGCACCGTCTGCATCAACCGATCTACTGCGGCCACCTCGGCGGGCGCGTCGGGCCGGCCGAAGAAGCGGTTCAGGTGCATCCATTCGCCGGCCGGGCTGATGACGCCGTGCAGGCAGCGTCCCATCGCGCCGGTCCCCTCCACATCGGGCATGGCGTTGACCACCATAACGCTTTTGCCGCGCAGCGGCGCGACCGCGGCCGGCTCGTCCCGCGTCAGGGTCAACATGCGCGCATGAATCGAAATCCAGCGCTCCACGCTGGGGAGCTGCTCCGAGCGCCAGATGAAGCCGATCTCGCCCAGCTTGAAGAGTCGCATGTCGTCTTCGCGCCACAGGAGGTCGCCGTAGCGGGTGAGATAGTCCAGCGCGGCTGCGTGGCTGGGGACTTGCGCCGGCTGGCCGGCAGCCACGCTCAGGCAATGGTTGACGCCGCCGAAGCCGAGGGGGTCGCGCAGGGGCAGGACGTAGACGGCATGTTCGGTGTGGATCTGGCGCAGCAGGTTGAGCGCGGCGTGAATGCCGGCCGTTTCGGTGCAGTGTGCGCCGGCGGTGATGAAGATGGCCGGCGTTTTGTCGCCGCCGGCGCGCGCCGCCAGGAGCGGCGTCCCGTCGCTGGCGCGGCCCCATTCGGTGAGGGGCCAGCCGCCGGCGCGCAGCGCCGCCAGGATGTCGGCGGTCGAGAGATCGGGGTTAGGGGTAGGGGTGGACATGGGTGAACCTTCCTTAATGGGGCGCGTCCCCGAAGACCACACAGGTCTTCAAGACCTGTGTGGTCTTCGGGCTGTATCTACAGCTTCAGCTTCAACAGCTCCACCAGATTCTCGCCCAGGATCTTGCGCTTCTGCTCGTCGCTGATGCGGGCGCAGAGGAGCGCCCCCACCCGGAAGTGGCAATTGCCCCAGGGGAAATCGGTGCCGAAGATGAGCTTGCGGATGTCATCCAGCGCGGCGACGAAGAATTCCGTCACGCCGAAGGTCTCTGGCACGGTCAGGTCTACGTAGACGTTCGGGAAGGTGTTCGCCAGTTCAACCATCGCTTCCAGGCTCTTATCTTGCAACATGTGGCCGACCAACAGCGGCGCGTCGGGAACCTTCTCGGCCAGGCGGGCGATGTCGCCCAGGGAGTCGCCGGCA
>CAIQJD010000715.1 GCA_903872005.1 uncultured bacterium
AGCCCGACCTGGTGGTGCTGTCTGGCGACGTGATCGATCGCGCCGACGCCCTGCCGATGCTCGATGCGTTCTTGCACAGCCTGCAAGGCCGGCCCACCGTCGCCGTGCTGGGCAATTGGGAACACTGGTCCGAGGTCGATCTGGTGCGCCTACAGTCCACCTACGCCCGCCATTCCCATGCCATCTTGCTGGTCAACGCCAGCCAGTTGTACCGCTTCGGTGGCGGCCAGGTGCAGGTGCACGGCCTGGACGATCACACCGCCGGCCAGCCGAAGCTGCCGCAACTGGAGTTCGAAAGCCCACAGGTCAGCGTGCGAGTGCTGATTCAACACTCACCCGGCTGGTTTGACCAGCCTGCCGCGCGGCAAACGGGCTCCCGCTACGACCTGTGCCTGGCCGGCCACACCCACGGCGGCCAAATCGTCTTGCCCGTGGTGGGCGCACCGCAGACCCGCTCGCAGCTCCGGTTGCGCCGGCCGTCTGGCCTCTTCCGCACCGGCCAGAGCCAGCTCTACATCAACCGCGGCGCCGGCGGCTCCATCCCCCTGCGCCTGGGCTGCCCGCCAGAGATCGCACTGATTGACCTGCGTATGGAGGCCATTACGTCATGATCGCCGCGCCGGCGCGCCACGCCCGCGGTGAACAGGAGGCTACGACAATGACCGATCAACCCACCCTCGCTCCGCCCGACCTGGGCGGCATTGCCCGCCAAATTCGGCTCGATGTCCTCGACATGGTCTATCGGGCCGGCTCCGGCCACCTGGGCGGCTCCCTCTCCTGCGCCGAGATCCTGGCGACCCTCTACTTCCGCCAAATGCGCCTGGGCGAGCCGGCGGCTTGCTGGCCCGGCCGCGACCGCTTCCTTCTTTCCAAGGGCCACGCCGCGCCGGCGCTCTACGCTGCCCTCTCCCTCAAAGGCTTCATCCCGCGCGAAGAACTGACCTCTTTGCGCCAGCTCTCCACGCGCCTGCAAGGCCACCCCGACTGCAAGAAGTGCCCAGGCGTGGACATCGGCGCCGGCCCCCTCGGCCACGGCGTCTCCGTCGGCGTCGGCATGGCGCTGGCCGGCCGGCTCGATCGCCAGGACTACCGCGTCTACGTCCTCCTCGGCGACGGCGAGCTGCAAGCCGGCGTCATCTGGGAAGGCGCAATGGAAGCCGCCAAATTCGGCCTCGACCACCTCATCGCCATCGTGGACAACGACGAAGTGCAGCTCGACGGCTTCGTCAAAGACATCATGCCCATCGAGCCGCTGGCCGACAAATGGCGCGCCTTCGGCTGGCGCGTCCTCGAAACCGACGGCCACGATACCGCCGCCTTGAGCGCGACCCTCGACGCCGCCGCGCAGCCGGCCGGCCAGCCGGTCTGCGTCATCGCCCACACCCGCAAAGGCAGAGGCGTCTCTTTCATGGAAAACAAATCCGCCTGGCATGGCAAAGTGCCCACCGCCGAAGAATACGCCCAGGCGCGCCGCGAGCTGGAACAAGGACTGGGACAAGGAGGCCGGCTATGACCGAGAAAATCTCCATGCGCGTCGCCTACGGCAAGGCGCTGGTCGCCCTGGGCGCAGCCAATCCGAAAGTCGTCGTGCTCGACGCCGACGTCTCCTCCTCCACCCAAAGCCACTTCTTCGCCGCCGCCTACCCGGAGCGTTTCTTCAATGTCGGCATCGCCGAGCCGGGCATGGTGGATGTCGCGGCCGGCCTGGCCCTATGCGGCAAAATACCATTCGCCAACACCTTTGCCTTCCTCTTCGCCCTGCGCGCCACGGAACAAATTCGCACCCACCTGGCCTACGGCCACGCCAACGTCAAGCTGGCCGCCGGCTATGCCGGCCTTTCCGACTCCTTCGACGGCCCGACCCACCATTCCATCTCCGACCTGGCAATCATGCGCTCCCTGCCCGGCCTCTGCATCATCGCGCCGGCCGACACCGTCGAAATGGAGAAGCTCCTGCCCCAGATCGCTGCCTATCCCGGACCGGTCTACTTCCGGCTCTGCCGCAACGACGTCCCCGTCCTCTTCGACGCGACCCACGCCCCGCAGATCGGCAAAGGCGTCATCGTGCGCGCCGGCTCCGACGTGACCATCATCAACTGCGGCGTCTTGCTCGAACGCTGTCTGCAAGCGGCCGACCGTCTGGCGGAAGCCGGCATCGGCGCGCGCATCCTCAACCTGCACACCCTCAAACCCCTGGACACAGACCTGATCCGCATCGCCGCCCTGACCACCGGCGCAATCGTCACCGTGGAAGAGCACAGCGTGATCGGCGGCCTGGGGAGCGCCGTGGCCGAATTCCTCTCCGAGAGCAGCCCCGCGCCGGTCTTGCGCGTCGGCCTGCATGATACGTTCGCCGAAACCGGCCCCTACGACGCCTTGCTGGATCGCTTCGGCATGGGCGTAGACGACATCGTGAAGCAAGCCAACGCCGCGATTGCCATGAAGAACGTCTGGAAGCGCAAGCGCGGCGCGAGTGAGAAGTCATCCGAATCAAGACGAAGGAGTCTGACACAATGGGAAACAACCTGAACGACGCCCGACTTGAGCAGGCGCAGAAGCCGGCCGCCGAAGCGCTGCGCCTGCACCCCTACTATCGAGGCAAGATGCAGACGGCCCTGAAATGCCCTGTTCACAGCCACAGCGACTTCGCCGTCTGGTACACCCCCGGCGTCGCCGCTGCCTGCAAGGCCATCCAGGCCCAACCCGAGCTCGCCTACGAGATGACCAACCGCGCCAATACCATCGCCGTCGTCTCCGACGGCACGCGTGTCCTGGGCCTGGGCGACATTGGGCCGGCCGCCGCCATGCCGGTCATGGAAGGCAAGGCGCTCCTCTTCAAGTTCCTCGGCGGCGTGGACACCATCCCCCTCTGCCTCGACACCAAGGACCCTGACGAAATCATCCGCACCGTGCGCCTCCTGGAACCATCCTTCGGCGGCATCAACCTCGAAGACCTATCGCAGCCCAAATGCTTCCGCATCCTCGACACCCTGCGCCAGCAAATGCGTATACCCGTCTGGCACGACGATCAACAGGGCACCGCGACCATCATCCTCGCCGGCCTGATCAACGCCGCCCGCGTCGTCGGCAAGAAGCTGACCGAGATGACCATTGCCGTAATCGGAGCCGGCGCCGCCAACATCGCCACCACGCGCCTCCTCGCCGCCTACGGCGTGCCGGCCAGCCACCTCATCGTGGCCGACTCCCACGGCATCTTGCACCCCGGCCGCAGCGACGTCGAAGCCGTCCAGACAGAATACGTGGACAAATGGCGGCTCTGCCAGACCACCAACGCCGATTGCCGGCGCGGCGGCATCGCCGAAGCGCTGGTCGGCGCGGACGCCGTCGTCGCCCTGGCGCACCCCGGCCCCGGCACACTCAAGCCGGAATGGGTCCAGCGCATGGCAAAAGACGCCATCGTCTTTGCCTGCGCCAATCCCACCCCCGAAATCTGGCCCTGGGAAGCAGAAGAAGCCGGCGCGACCGTCATCGCCACCGGCCGCTCCGACTTCCCCAATCAGGTCAACAACTCCCTCGTCTTTCCCGGCATCTTCCGCGGCGCGCTCGACGTGCGCGCCCGCACCATCACCGACGCGATGTGTCTCGCCGCCGCCGGCGAGCTGGCCGACTTCGCCGCTCGCCAGGGCCTCTCCCCCAGTCACATCGTGCCGACCATGGAAGACGAAGAGGTCTTCGTGCGCGAGGCCGTCGCCGTGGCCATGAAAGCGCAAGAGCTGGGTCTCGCCGGCCTCTCCCGATCGGCCGGCGATCTGGAGCGCCAGGCGCGCGCCATGATTCACAGCGCCCACACCCTCACCGAAGTCATGATGAAAGAGGGTCTGATCGCGCCCCTCCCCACCGAATGACCACCTGCCAAACCCTGTGAGGTCTTCGAGACCTCACAGGGTTTGGCCCCCCATCAACCCTTGCCGGCCGCCTGATCCGCCTTAATCCACCGCGCCAGCGCCGCGACCAAATTCTGCCGCCACGCCTCCACCAGCTCCGGCGTCCACGAATAGAAGCCCTTGCCAGTCTTCGGCCCCAGCTCATTCGCATCCATCTTCTGCTTGATCACCGGCGACGGCATCTTAGAGCCATCAATATCGGGCAGGATGAAGCCATGAATCTGCCAGGTAATGTCCCAACCATCCTGGACTTCGACCATCTCCAGCGGGCCGGCCGCCCCCAGCCGGCGTCCGAAGCTCTGCTTCACCGCCAGATCCACGTCCTGCGCGCTGGCAATCCCCTGCTCCACAATATAGAGCGCCTCGCGCTGCAACGCCGCCTGCATCCGGTTCGCAATAAACCCCAGCGCCTCCTTCTGCACGACCACCGGCGTCTTGCCGGCCGCCTTCACCGCCGCGTACGCCGCATCCAGCGTCTCCTGCGAGGTCTCTTTGCCCTTCACCAACTCCACCAGCGGCATCAGGTGCGGCGGATAGAAGAAATGCACCACCAACATCCGGTCGGGGCGCTTGGTCGCCGGCGCCAACATGCTCGGCATAATGCTCGACGTATTGCTTGCCAGAATCGTGCGCGCCGGACAGATGGCGTCCAGCGCCCGAAAGACATCCATCTTCATGTCGAGATACTCCGGCACGGCTTCAATCACCAGATCTGCCGCGCCGGCCGCATCGCGCAGATCCGTACTCAGGCGGATGCGGTCGAGCGTCGCCGGGATCGAACCGGCCGGCAGCAACTCCCACGCCGCCATCTCCCGCAAATTGCGCTCGATCATCCGCTTCGCTTCCCCCAAACGCTCCGCGGAGCGCCCGTACAAGACCACCTCGAAACCGGCGCGGGCGAACTCCTGCCCAATCCCATGCCCCATCGTCCCTGCGCCCACCACAGTCACGCGTCGAATATCCATACCCAATGACTCCTCCTTCATGCATGCTGCCTTCTGCATTCGACTTCCGACGTATTATAGCATATTGCACCCCCCACGCCACGATGCCGGCCGGCCATACGTCAGGACGCCAGCCTCGACCATTCGGGGCGCCAAACTGACCGACGCCAATTTTGGCCAATCTTGAGCCTACTCCACCAAAACGCTTGACTGTGCGCGCTAAACCTGCTATGATATACATGTTTCAATCATTGCGCGCCGGCTTTCTTCTTCGGCGCGCCGGTCAGGTCGCAGTGTCAGCCACCATTGGCACACGGAGGCGCAAATGCGAGATCAGCCCACTGTCGGCGGTCAATCTGCCAACCGCAAGAAACTTGACCCTTCGGAAGAGGCTCCTACCCAAATGGCCGGCGGAGCGTCGGCCGGCGGCCTCTCCACCGGCAAGACCATGCCCGCAGCCGACCCTGGCTTCCCGGCTCTCGATCGAGCCGCCTTCCGCTTTGGCGCGCCATCATCCGCCCCACCGCCGGCCGAGCCAAGCGCCGACGAAACCGTAGTCATGGACCCGCAGGAACGCGCCCTGCCCCTCGCCTGGCTGGCGATCCTGGAAGGCCCGGGCGGCAAGCGCGGCAAACTCGTCACCCTGACCGTCGAGACCGTCATCGGTCGAACGCAGGGCGATTTCCTCCTGCCGGGCGACCGCGGCATCTCCTCACAACACGTGCGTATCCGGTTGGAGCTGCAAGACGACGGCCGGCCGCTCTTCATCGCCTACGATCAGGCGACCACCAACGGCACATACATTGGCCGCCGCGAAAACTATCGCGACGAGAACAACCGCATCTACCGCCATGAGCTGAAAGACGGCGACTACCTGCTGCTTGGCGACACCACCGCGTGGGGCGAGTGCGCCCGCCTTTTTTAGCACCTTTAAGGCCCCTGACTTGTCGATCGGCTTTCCTTTGGCACCCTTTTTGCCGCTGCCTGCGCCTCCGGGGCATCGACGCTGATCCCAAAACGCTTAGCGATACGGGCCAGGTCTGCCTGGGCCCGCTCCACCCGCTCGGGGGATTCGTCGGCGAGCATCTCGCCCCA
>CAIQJD010000716.1 GCA_903872005.1 uncultured bacterium
GCGTGCGTAGGCAAGCCTACGCAGTCCAGGCCGGTGTGGATTGCGCCGGCTTGCCGGCGCATGGAGGCCCACGATGCGTGGGCATTTGCAGAGGGGCCGGGTAGGCCGCGGCGTGCGTAGGCAAGCCTACGCAGTCCAGGCCGGTGTGGATTGCGCCGGCTTGCCGGCGCATGGCGGCCCGCGATGCGTGGGCATTCGCAGTGGGGCAGGGTAGACCGCAGCGTGCGTAGGCAAGCCTACGCAGTCCAGGTCGGGACGAAGATGTGACCGAAGGAGGCGAAATAACGATGGAACAACAGATGGAAGAACAGACGGGACGCGTGGAGCAATGCCGCGCCCAGTTGGGCGAATGGCTGCCGGCCGGTGGGTCGGCCTTTGAGGTGTTGGCGATGCGGCCGGGCGTCGCCAACGGGTTGACCTATCCGGCCGAGACGCTGCGCGCCAGCGTGGCCGCCGGCGTGTGGCAGGGGGTCAACGTCTTCCTGGATCATCCGTCGGCGCTGGATCGGACGCGCGCCGGCGGGCGCGCCGTGACCGACCTGGCCGGCGTGGTGGAAGAAGCCTGGTTCGATGGGGCGGTGCGGGCGCGTCTGCGCTGCGCCGGCCCGCGCGGCGATCTGGTGGCCGCCCTGGCGCGCCAACTGCTGGCCGATGCGGGGGCCGGCCGGCCCCTGCCGCGCGTCGGCCTGAGCGCCGATCTGCTGGCGCTGCGCGACGAGGCCGGCGTGGTGCGCCAGATTCGCCGCGTGCATTCGCTGGATGTGGTGGTGGAGCCAGCCGCCGGCGGGGCCTTTGTGCGCGCCCTGAATGGCGCGCCGGCGGATGGACGAAAGGCGAGCGACACGGAACGAAAGGAGCAAGAGACCATGGACGGGGAAATGACTGCGACGATGATGGTGGGCGAAGGACAGCCGGCCGATGACCCGGCGACGGCGCTGGCGCGGCTGCAATGCGAACACGCCCTGAATGCGGCGCTGCGCGACGCCGGCCTGCCGGCGGCCCTGGAGCGCCATCTGCGCCGGCAATTCGAGGGCCGGCTCTTTGGAGCCGAAGAGCTGGCCGCCGGCGTGGCCGCCAGCCGCCAGACCTGGGCCGAGCTGGCCGAGGCTGGCGTGGTCAAGGGGTTGGGACGGACGCGGCCGGCGATCAGCGGCATGCGCGACGAGGCCGACCGCGTGCGCCTAGCCTGGGAGCGGGCGCTGGGGCTGCCCCAGCCGGCCGGCCGGGGCGATGTCCCGCGCCTGTCGGGCATCCGCGAGCTGTACCTCCTCTGCACCGGCGACCACGACTTTCACGGCCGGCTCTATCCCGAACGCGCCCAACTGGCGAACGCCAGCCTCAGCACGATGTCCAACCTGGTCGCCGACGGCCTCAACAAACTGCTGCTGCAAGCCTACAACCGGCGGGAAAAATGGTGGCAGCCCATCGTGACCCACCGCGACCTGGATCGCTTCCAGACGATGAAGATGATCCGCCCCTACGGCTTCTCGTCCCTCAGCAGCGTCTCCGAAGGCGCTGCCTACACCGAGAAGACCTGGGACGACATCAAAGAGACGGCCAGCATCGCCAAGAAGGGCAACTACATCGGCCTGACCCTGGAGATGATTTTAGCCGATGACATGGACGCGGTGCGCGCCATCCCGACGTTGCTGGGGTCGGCGGCCTACAACACCGCTTCCGATCTGGTCTCGGCCGTCTTCACCGACAACAGCGGGACCGGCCCGGCCATGGCCGACACCTACAACGTCTTCGACGCCAGCAATCACGGCAATCTCCGCACCGTGGCCCTCGCGGAGGCTGAGTTCGGCGAAGTGGCGACGGCGATGATGAATCAGACCGAGCCGGGGTCGAGCCGCAAGCTGGCCGTTCCGCCGGCCTACGTGATCGTCCC
The DNA here is from genome assembly GCA_903872005.1 of uncultured bacterium. Next base: position 1,892 of record CAIQJD010000716.1, read on the forward strand.
CACGGCGCTCTGGCCGACGGCCCAGGTGCTCCGCAATACCAAATTCAAGACCGGCTCGCCCAACAACGACGTGAACCCCTGGTATGAGTCGTTCGACGTGATCATCGCGCCGGCCTGGACGGATACCAATAACTGGGCGGCCGTCGCGCCGCCGGCGCAGGTCGAAGGGATCGTCATGGGCTGGCTCTTCGGCCGGCAGGAGCCAGAGATCTTCGTCGCCGACAACGAGATGGCCGGCTCGATGTTCACCAACGACGAGATGCGGATCAAAGTCCGCTGGTTCCTCTGCGTTGGCGTGGCCGATTATCGCGGCCTGCACAAGAACAACGTCGCATAAGACCGGTTCGGGTACGGGCGGCCCTGGTGGCCGCCCCCGCCCAGGGGGCAGGGACAAGCCCTGCCCGTACCGGCGGCCCTGGTGGCCGCCCCTGCCCAGGGGGCAGGGACAAGCCCTGCCCGTACCGGCGGCCCTGGTGGCCGCCCCCGCCCAAGACCTCAC
>CAIQJD010000717.1 GCA_903872005.1 uncultured bacterium
AGACCAGGCGGCCGAACTCGCCGGCTGGCAGGCTCTCATCTGCGCCGGCGCGCAACACCTCTACAACGCCCACCTCCGGCCACATGTGCAGCGTCCCGGCGGCGCACTCGCTGGCCCCACAGACCATCTCGCCCATCCCGTAGGTATCCTGAACCCGACACTGAAAGCCGGCCGCGATAGCCTCGCGTTGATAGTCAAACAGCGGCTCGGCGTTGCTGATGGCGACCACAAGGCGCGGCAAAGCTACTCCTTGCTCTCGCGCCAGCATCGCCAGGGAATGCATGGAAGAGGCATATCCGATGAGATAGCGTACCCGATAGCGCCTGAGGGCATCTGCATACGCCGCGATGGCGCCGGGCATGATGTGATATGAGGACAAATAGAGTTGCCGTGACGCGGCGTTCCATACCCAGAAAGGCGGCCGGGTCTGCGCCGGCGGCGTCACCAGTTGGCCGCCGACGATGGCCCACGGATCTTGCGGGGTGAGACCGTGCCACAAGAGTCGTCGCGCCCGGACGATAGCCCAATACCGATGCATCACTTCGCGGCCGGCCCATAGGGTCAGGCTCATCCCCGTCGTGCCGCTGGTGTGGCCGACGTTCAGTCGTCGCTGGTCAACGTCATCGGCTAGGAATGCAGCGGGATTGTTGCGGACAACCGACTTGGGGAGTATCGGCCAGTTCCTCAGGTGTTCCCATGAGGCGGCGTCGCCCTTTGCGCGCCGTTCTGCCCAGTAATCGCGATAGTAGGGCACGCGGGTGGCAGCGCGATGTAGGATACGGGCTAACTGATCCTGTTGCCAGATGGCCCATTGTTCTTTGCTCCAGGATTCGCGCTCCAACGCCTCCGCAACCAAGCCCTCCGTCTCTGGCCCATAGCGCCACCAGTTGAGTCGTCTTCCACGGAGTGTAGCAGCGAGTACCTTGAGCGTATATGGCATCCGATGATACGCATGCACCGCAAGGTGGTTCAACTCATCATCTCCACATATACTCCACCAAGGTCGGTAAATAGGCGATTCACATCATGTCGCTCGAGCGCCTGACGGTGAGCTGCTTCGCCCAGAGACCTCCGGATATCAGCACTCTTGACCAGATTGCCGATCGCTCGCTCCAGGGCGTCGCTATCATTTACAGGTATGACATAGCCGGTCTGCCCGTCCACGACCACTTCAGGGATACTGCCTACAGCGGTCGCGATGATGGGTAGGCCGACGGCCATCGCTTCAAGGATTGAAATCGGTTGTCCCTCCGCGTCCGACGGCAGGCAGTAGAAATCAGCGTGTTTGAGATAGTGCCACTTGGCATCGTCATCTACAGAACCAGTGAATAGTACTCGATCCGCAAGGTTCAGAGCGGTCGCCTGCTGGCGGTACGCCGTCGCATCGCCCATGCCGATGAAGACCCATCCACAGTCCAATCCGCTCGCGCGCAACTTGTACAACGAGTCAAGGATTTGTGGCGTCCCCTTGTGCTTTCCCAAAGGCCCAATTGTTATGCCAATCGGGCGAACAAACCCCTCTAGACTGTCTGGCATGGGAGCCGCCGGCGGGATTCGCTCAAGGTGGATGCCGTTCATGAACCCATAGCACGGCTTCTGGCAGTACTCTTGCAGCCACACGCGAATACCTGATGATTGGACAACATAGGCATCCGCGCTGCGAAAACTCGTATCCAGTAGGGCACGCTGAAAACCGCCGACCCTGCCATAGAACAAGTCAATGGCATTCAGCAAGTGAAAAATGGTCCTGCAGCCACATGCCTTTGCCAGCAAAAGATAAAGCCAGTTCCGCCAGTAGCTCCACCCTGAAGACGGAAAGGCATGAACAATATGCGGATGTTCGCGTAGGATCCAATACAACAGTCGCGGATAGCTCCACAACACATAGAGCAGCATCTTGAACGTCGTCAGCAGACCATTGCGCGAGATGGACTCGCGATAGAGGCTGCCCACACGATCCAGGGGAGCGACCGATGCCGGAAAGGCAGTATTGAAGACCTTGATTTCCACCTCTGGGATGTGCGCTTGTGACAGGTCTTTGACGTAGGTGGCAATGCCTCCATACGGCGGCGGCAACGACCCGACAAGCAAGACGCGGATGGGCGAGTCACAGACGAGCGCCAATTACGCCCACCTCTCCGGATGCTGATCAAACCATTGCACGAAACGAGCCACCCCGGACGGCAGGTCAAACTGTGGCTCAAAGCCGGTCGTTTCCCGTAACCTGTCTATGGAAACCTCCCAACGCTTGGCATCACCAGCCCAACTTCGTCCAGTGAAACTCCACCGGACATCACGCAGGCCCATCGCAGCAGATAGGACCTCCGCGACTTCGGTTACGGAGTGACTGCATCCCGTCGAGACATTGTATGACGTACAGGGGGTATCTGCGATGCGCCCAAGAGCGAGCAACGCATCCACGGTATCCTCGACAAAACAGTAATCCCGCACCTGAGAGCCATCGCCGAGGATCTCCAGATGAGTGGGATCTGCACGCAGCTTGCGATAGAAATCATACATCACAAAGCGGGGCTGCCGTGGGCCATACGTGTTGAAGATGCGCGCAATTTGGATGGGCAGCCCATAGGACGCATGAAAGGCGTGACACAGGGCTTCAACTGCCGCCTTGCTCGCCCCATAGGGAGAAATGGGAAAGAGACAGTCATTTTCCTGAATGGGGAAGCGACTCGGTTGGCCATAAACAGCTCCTGACGATGCAACGACACAGTTTGAGATCGAGGCGAATCGCATGGCTGAGAGGAGCGTCTGCGTGCCACAGGCGTTGCAGCGCCAATCATAGTCAGGGTCTTGCACCGAGCGCGGCACTGAGGCGTTGGCAGCCAAGTGAAAGACAATATCGGCATTCCTTAGCGCCATCGCGACCATCTCTTGGTCGAGCACATCACCTTTGAGGAACGTAACAGCCGCACGATAGCGTTCAAGATTGTCCAGCGTCCCATCCGCGAGACTATCGAGAATTCGCACGAGTGCGCCGGCGTCCACCAGGGCTTCTGCAAGATGTGAGCCGATGAAGCCGGCGCCGCCGGTGACCAGTACACAGCGGCCTTCATACCAGCACCGATCAAGTAGCGTCACGCGCCTTCGCCGTCCCACTGAGGCCGGGCAAGCACATTTCGAAAAGCTGTGGAATAGGCATCCACCATCGCCGGCGTGGAGTACATCGCCGCTACATATTGCCGCGCGTTCCGTCCCATTTCCCCGGCGCGCGCCGGGTCGCCGAGGAGCGCCAGGAGAGTTTCTGCGAACCACGCTGGATTCGTAGGGTCGGCCAGGAGGCCAGTGGGCGCATCGCCGGATGCCGCGAAGACGTCGCGCGTGCCAGGTACATCGGTAGCGACGCAAGGCAGGCCGGCAGCCATCGCCTCCAATAAGGCGTTGGGCAACCCTTCGTAGGCGGAGGTCAGGATGAACACATCGAAAGCGGCCAGACAATCCGCGACGTCCAGCCTTGCGCCCGGAAAGTGGATGCGCGCCGCCAGGGCCGGCGGCATCTGCGCCAGCCGGCGCTCGACCCCCGGACGCAGCGGCCCTTCGCCGATCCAGATGAAGTGCACACCGTGTCTGCCCTGCAAATACCTTGCGGCCACATCCAGAAAAAAATCTGGGCGCTTCTGCGTCTTGAGGTTCGCTATCGTGCCTACCAAAGTAGCCTCGACCGGTACTCCCCAGGCATGCCGCAAAGCGGCGTGACATCTGGTTTCGCCGGCGCGTAGTGTAATGGCATTGGGTATCACGCTCACGCGCGTATGGAGGACGCCAAGATCCGCACGTAGCGAAGCGACGCAAGACGCGGAGTTGGCAATCACCACGCGAGCATGTCGGAGGCTGACACCAGAAAGGGTCTTCATCAAAAGCGACAAGCTCGGGTCGGCATTACGTACAGACGCCACGAAAGGTAAGCCCAGCGCGCCGGCCGCCGCGCCCCCATAGATGTTGCCGACGTTCAATACTCCATATACGAGGACGCAGCCGGCAGATCGAACCCCTCTTGTGAGCCAAATCAACGTCGGCAGACCGCGTCCCAGACGGCCGACGGGGCTGCGCCAGCAGACGCCGGCCTGCTCTAGCATCGGGCCATAGGGGTACGTATGCGTTGATGTGGAGAAGACGACCGGCTCGAACTCTCCGCTCTTCTGCAATCCCTGGGCCAACAACGTCGTTTGGCGCTCCGCGCCGCCCTGGGTCAGTTGGCCTATGACCAGCGCGATGCGCCGGCGCGTCTTATCGTCGGCTGTCATTGTCTCGGCCGATTTCATCGAGCAA
>CAIQJD010000718.1 GCA_903872005.1 uncultured bacterium
ACCTGATCGGCCAAGTGGTCAGCAACAAGATGGACAAGACCGTGGTCGTGGTCGTGCGCCGCACTCGCCAGCATCCGCTCTATGGCAAGGTGATCCGCGTGAGCAAGCGCTACAAGGCTCACGACGAAGAGAATGCTTGCCAGCTCGGTGACGAAGTGCGCATCGTTGAGTCGCGTCCGTACAGCAAGGACAAGCATTGGCGCGTGGAGGCCATCCTCCAGCGTGCCGCGCAGGTGGATACCACCCCGTTGCAGGCGGAGTAGAGGTACAGCAATGATCCAGCAGGAAAGCAGGCTTAGGGTCGCCGATAATACCGGCGCCAAAGAGATCCTCTGCATCCGCGTGATGGGCGGCTCCACCCGCCGATACGCGCATTTGGGTGATATCATCATCGCCACCGTCAAGCAGGCCGCCCCGAACGGCGCAGTGAAAGAGGGCGAGGTCGTGCGCGCGGTCGTGGTGCGGACAACCTATCCCCAGGGGCGGGCGGACGGCTCGCACATTCGCTTCGACGATAACGCGGCCGTGATCATCGACCAGGGGCGGGCCCCGCGTGGCACCCGCATCTTTGGGCCGGTGGCCCGTGAACTGCGCGACCGGGGCTTCATGCGCATCGTTTCTTTGGCGCCGGAAGTGTTGTGAGGTAGTTGTTATGGATATCCGTAAAGGTGACAAGGTCGTGGTGATCGCCGGCGATGACCTGGGTGCGCAAGGTGAGATTCACAGCGTGCAGCGCGCGAAGTGGGGCAAGGGCCGCCGCTCCGGCGAACGCAAGCCGGAGGGCGATCGCGTCATCGTGGCCGGCGTCAATCTCGTCAAGAAGCACCAACGCCGCACCGGCAATGTCAACACGCAGTTCGGCATCATCGAGCGCGAGGCGCCGATTCACGTCTCCAATGTGATGCTGATCTGTCCGAAGTGCAGCAAGCCGACCCGCGTGGGCCATCAGATCCACGCCGACGGCACTCGCTCGCGGCAGTGCAAGCAGTGTGGCGAGTCGATTGATGAGTGAGGCGTAGTGCGTAGTGCGGCTTGCGTCATGTGCGCGCCTCGAGAGCTAGATCGCTCAGGCACACCATACGCAACACGCATACGTGATACGTTTTTCCTCCGCTCAGGGCACGTTGGGTGACCCTGTACACGGATGGGAGCAAAGAGAATGGCAACACCGAGATTGTTGGAACGGTATCGCAAGGAAGTCGTGTCGGCGCTGCAGAAAGAGTTCGGTTACAAGAACGTCATGCAGGTGCCGCACATCGAAAAGGTCGTGCTGAACATCGGTATGGGCGAGGCGCTCCAGAACGCCAAGTCATTGGATGCTGCCGCGGGTGATCTGGCGATCATCGCCGGTCAGAAGCCGGTCTTCACCAAGGCGAAGCGGTCCATCGCCGCGTTCAAGCTGCGCGAGGGCAACACGATCGGCGTGACGGTGACGTTGCGCTCCGAACGGATGTGGAGCTTCCTTGACCGCCTGATCAGCGTGGCATTGCCCCGCCAGCGTGACTTTCACGGCATTTCGCCGGATTCGTTCGATGGTCGCGGCAACTACAGCCTGGGCCTGCGCGAGCAGTTGATGTGGCCTGAGATCAACTACGACAAGATCGACAAGGTGCGCGGCATGGCTGTCACGGTGGTGACCACGGCCAAAACCGATGAGGAAGGCCGCCGGCTGCTGGCGCTGTTGGGAATGCCGTTCCGTAAGTAGTGCGCCAGCTCGGCAAACGATAGGAGATAATCTGTGTCCAAAACGTGCATGCCATATCGCGAGCAGCGGCGCAAGTACGCCGTGCGTGTGCGCAATCGGTGCAGCATCTGCGGCCGGCCGCGCGGGTATATGCGCCGGTTCGATATGTGCCGCATCTGCTTCCGCGGCCAGGCGCTGAAGGGCAATTTGCCGGGTGTCGTGAAGTCGAGCTGGTAGGAACCAGGCTCGTGTGGGCCGCCAAGAGCCTACGCCGCACCGGCGGCTGACTGGCGGTCTTGTGAGGAGCGATGGAACAATGATCAACGATCCAATTGCCGACATGCTGACCCGCATCCGCAACGGCATCATGATCCGCCAAAAGCAGGTGGTCGTGCCGGGCAGCAAGGTGAAAATCGCGGTTGCGCGCATCCTGAAGGATGAAGGCTATATCAAGGATTTTGAGGTCACCAAAGATGTGCCGCAGGCGCAACTGCGGATCGTCCTGAAATACGATCGAGACCGCAAGTCGATCATCACGGACCTGCAGCGCATCAGCAAGCCCGGCCGGCGGGTGTATGTGAAACGCAGCGAGATTCCCTGGGTGCTCAGCGGTTTGGGCACGGCAGTGGTGAGCACGCCGCAGGGGATTATGACTGGCCAGAAAGCGCGCCGGCTCGGACTGGGCGGCGAGGTGCTCTGCTACGTCTGGTGAACTTGAAGCTAGAAGCTAGAAAGCGAGAAGGCGGGAAGCTGGCATTCTCTGTGGTTCGCGAGCGATCCAGCTCCGGCTTCCAGTATCCGGCTTCCAGCAGGAGGTAGACAGTGTCTCGTATAGGTAAAATGCCGATCCCGCTGCCGAAGGGCGTGAGCGTGGCGATCGATCCGGGCAATTCCGTGACAGTTAAAGGGCCGAAAGGGCAGCTTGCACATC
>CAIQJD010000719.1 GCA_903872005.1 uncultured bacterium
CCAGCCGACCCCGAAGGCGCTGGCGTCGGTCAGGATGGGATAGTAGGCCACCCATTTCAGGGCGAAGAAGGTGATGAAGACGGCGGTGAAGCCGAGCCATTTGCCGCCGGCCTGGATGCTCAGCTCGTCGGCGATGCGTCCCCAGAGGTAGGCCGCCAGGAGCAGCCAGAAGAGGTTGAGCCAGTCAAAGGCGCGCGCGATGTGCGCGTTGGTCAATGCCTGGCCGGCCAGGCGCAGCCCGACCTTGACGATGCCGGCGGGGAGCCAGCGCGGCCCGCGGTGCGAGTCGAGCCGGCCGTTGTTGTCCGTGAAGGTCGGCAGGGACTTGACCAGCTTGGCGTAAATGCGCCCATCCATGCCCAGGCCGTCGTTGACCGGGATCTTCTCGGCGAAGAGGACATTGAGCAGTCCCAGGGCCAGGACGATGCCGACCATCAGGAGGTTGGTCCAATCCGCCGGCCGGCCACTCCGCCGGAGCAAAGGGATGGGCATTTGATGCAACAGCCACAGACAACCGTCTTTGCGCTCGTCCATCCTTGCGCCTCCAGCCCAGACTTCCGAAGTCTCGCAGACTTCGGAAGTCTGGCGCGCATGTCGCTACACTTTCCAGGAACGCAGCAGCTCCACGAAGAGGCGCAGGCCCATGGCCGCGCCGCCCGATGCGTAGTAGGCTTTGGGCGGCTTTTCCACCCACGAGGTGCCGGCGATGTCCAGATGCGCCCAGGGGTAGCCCTCGGCGAACCGGCTCAGGAAGACCGCCGCGGTGCAGGCCCCGCCATTGCGCCCGCCGCTGTTCTTCATGTCGGCCGTGTCGCTCTTGATCTGCTCGCCATATTCTTTGAAGAGCGGCATGCGCCACAGCTTCTCGCCGCTGCGGGCGCCGGCCGTTTCCAGCTTGCCGGCCAGCGCGTCGTCTGTGGCGAAGAGGCCGCTGGCGGCGCTCCCCAGGGCCACCGCGCACGCGCCGGTCAGGGTGGCGATGTCCACCACGGCCGCCGGCCGGTAGCGCCCGGCGTAGGCCAGCGCGTCGGCCAGGATGAGCCGGCCTTCAGCGTCGGTGCTGATGATCTCAATGGTCTTGCCCGACATGGCGGTCAGCACATCGCCGGGGCGGAAGGCCATGCCATCGGGCATATTCTCGGTCAGCGGGATCAGCCCGACGACGTGGAGCGGGAGATCCAACAGGGCCACGACGCGCAGCGTGTAGAGCGTGGCGGCCGCGCCGGCCATGTCGCCCTTCATGCGGTACATATCGTCGGCCGGCTTGATCGAGATGCCGCCCGAATCGAAGGTGATGCCCTTGCCCACCAGGACGATGGTCGGCAGGTCGGCCGCGCCGGCGCGATGCTCCAGGATCACCAGCTTGGGCGCTTCGGCGCTCCCCTGGTTGACGCCCAGGAGCGCGCCCATGCCCAGCTCGGCCATCTCGGCCTTCTCCAGCACCTGGCACCCCAGCCCGACCACGCCGGCCATTTCGGCGGCCAGTTTGGCGACGACTGTGGGCGTGGCGTAGTTGGCCGGCTCGTTGATCAGGTCGCGCGCCATCCAGACCGATTCGGCGATGAGCTTGCCGGCGCGCGCGCCGGCTTCCAGCGCCGCCAGGCGCGTCGCGTCGGTCTCGGCCAGGGTCAGCTCGATGATCTCGAAGGGCGGCTCGTCGTGCTGGCTCTTGCGCCGGCGAAACTCGTACAGCCCCAGGATCATCCCTTCCACCAATGCCTGGGCGGTTTCGGCCGGCTCTGGGCCGGCCGGCGCGGCGACGGCCAGACGCACGGCGCGCAGGGCGCGCGCCTTCTTGGCCGCGTTGGCCGCGGCGTTGCGCCAGGCGTCGGCGTCGCATTCACTGCGCTTGCCCAGGCCCAAAACGAAGACGCGCGCCGCCGGCAGCTTGCCGTCGGGGTAGATCACCGTGACTTCGCCGGCTTTGGCCTTGATATCGCCGGCGGCCAGCAGCCCGCCGATGCGCCCGCCCAGGGCCGCGTCCACGCCGGCCGGCGCCGGCTCATCCTGGAACACGCCGATGACCAGCGCGTCGCCTTCCATGCTCTCCACGGTCGCCTGCTTGACGAAAACGTTCATGTAACCTGCTCTCCTCCCAATACGCTTACGCTACAACACTAAAGATGACTGCAATGCTTGCAATTGGCCCAGCGCCCGCTCCACCAGGGCCTGGTTGGCCGGCTGATTGAGCCACAGGCTGGCCCCCGATGGATGGGGCAGCGGGACGATCCAGGCCGTCGGGGCCGGCCGGCCCGGCGCCGGCGCGAACGCCTGCCCGATGCGCCCGGCCAGCGCGCCGGGGCCGAGGAAATGGG
>CAIQJD010000720.1 GCA_903872005.1 uncultured bacterium
AGCCGATGCTCCTCAGTTCACGTCATTACGGCCTGCTCATTGACAATCCCTACAAGGCAGCCTGGGACCTGGGAGCTTCCGACCCCGCGCGTTTCAGCTATGCGGCCGCCGGCGGGCGCATAGACATGATCGTCTTCGCCGGCGATTCCCTGGCCGACCTCGTCAGCGGCTACACCCGTCTCACCGGCCGCATCCCGATGCCGCCCCTCTGGGCCATCGGCTACCTGCAAAGCCGCTACGGCTACCGCGACGAAGCCGAACTCTTCGCCCTGGCCGACCGGCTGCGCGCCGCCGAGATCCCATGCGACGGCCTCATCCTCGACCTGCACTGGTTTGACCAGATGGGCGACCTGGCTTTCGCGCCCTCGCGCTGGCCGGCGCCGGCTGCCATGCTCAAGCGGCTCCAGGCCGCCGGCTTCCACATCACCCTCCTCGAGGAACCCTACCTCACCGAACCCAGCCAGCTCTCTCCCGAAGCCGCCCGGCGCGGCGTCCTGGCCCGCCGGCCAGACGGCCAGCCCTATCTCGCCGACAACTGGATTGGCCGCACCGCGCTCCTGGACGTCACCAACGACGCGGCGCGGCGCTGGTGGGCCGGCCACCATGCGCCGCTCATCCAAATGGGCGTCGAAGGCCATTGGCTCGACCTGACCGAGCCGATGGATCAACCCATTGACATGGTTCATGCCGCCGGCCCAGCCATCGCCTGCCACAATCGCTTTGCCGACGAGATGGTGGAGTCCGTCCTCTCCGCCTGGGACGAAGGCGCGCCCGACCGCCGGCCCTTCCTGATGACGCGCGCCGGCTTCGCCGGCTTACAGCGCACCGGCGCCGCTCTCTGGTCTGGCGACGTAGATGTCTCCTGGGAAGCCCTTGCCACACAGGTCGCCCTGGGGCAGAACGCCGGCATGGCCGGCTTCGCGCTCTGGAACAGCGACATCGGCGGCTTCAGCCGCAAAGGGCTGGGGCCGGACGACTTGACGCACAACGATCAGTTCCAGGCGCCGCTGGATCGCCCGGAAGACCCGGAGCTATACATCCGCTGGCTCCAGTTTGGCGTCTTCAGCCCCCTCTGCCGCGTCCATTCCGACCAGTATCGCCGGCGCGAACCCTGGGTCTTCGGGCCGGAGATTGAGGCAATTGCCAGCCGCTATCTGCGCCTGCGCTATCGCCTCCTGCCCTATATCTACAGCCTCTTCTACCAGGCACACACCACCGGCCTACCGATCATGCGCCCCCTCATCCTGCACTATGAGGATGATCCCATTGCGCCGACTATTACCGACGAATACCTCTTCGGCCGCGATGTGTTGGTCGCGCCCGTCCTGGCGCCGGGCGCGCAGCGCCGCCGGGTCTACCTGCCGGCCGGCCTCTGGTACAATGGGTGGGACGAAACGCGTTGCGTCGGCCCGACCTGGGTGGATGTCCCTGCGCCATTGGAGCAATTGCCCATGTTCATCCGCGCCGGCGCCGTCATCCCCTTCGGCCCGCGCCAGATTTACACGAGCCAGCGCCCGCTCGACCCACTGACCCTCAACTGCTATGCCGGCGCGGCCGGCCATTTTGACCTGTACGAAGATGATGGCATCACCCAGGGCTATCGGCGCGGCGACTTCTGCCTCACGCCCCTGCACTGCGCCGAACAGGACGGCGTCCTGGGCGTAACGATCGGCGCGTGCCAGGGTCGCCATGCCGGCGCGCCGCACGAGCGCATGCTCCTTCTCTGGCTGCATGGCGTCGCCGGCG
>CAIQJD010000721.1 GCA_903872005.1 uncultured bacterium
AGGGCGCGCAGGGCGCGATGGCCGTCTTGAGGCAGTCTGGCGCAGCGTAACGGGCCGGCCGCGCATGACAAGACTGTCACGCGCCTCCGCCGGCCCGTTCATGTCTTTTTCATCCGGCTCGCGTATGATGGCCTTAGAACCATCCAAGCGCAGCCTGCTGTGAGGGTCTACTCGTGCGTATTGCTCTGATTTCGCCGAAATGGAATCAACTGGTCAACAGCTATCCGTCTCTGGGGCTGGCCTATTTGGCCGCTGTCCTGGAGCGCGCCGGCCATCAAGTCGCCGTCTTCGACCTGGGTCTGGACCCGCGCCGGCCGTTGGCCGATGAAGTCCGCGACATCCTGGCGTTCGAGCCGCAGCTCGTGGGTCTCACCTCGATGACGAGCGCCTATCACAGCGTCGAGGCGACGATCGGGTTGTTGCGGGCCGGCTCGCCGGCGACCATCGTCATCGGCGGCCCCCATGCGACCGTCTTCCCGGAGCGCACGCTGCGCGAACAGCCGGCGGTGGACTACCTGGTCTATGGCGAGGGCGAAGAGACGCTGTTGGAGCTGGTGGATGTGCTGGAAGGCCGGCGCGCGCCGGCCGACGTGGCCGGCCTGGTCTATCGCCAGGACGGGGAGATTGTCCGCAATCCGGAGCGCCGGCTGATCCCGGATCTGGACGCGCTGCCGCTGCCGGCGCGCCATCTCTTCCAGTTGGAGCGCTACCCCCTGTACGCGTCCGATGGTCAGCGCATGTTAACCGTCCTGAGCAGCCGGGGATGTCCTTACAATTGCAGCTATTGTTTCAAGGGCATCGTCGGGCGCACCTATCGCCAGCGCAGCCCGGAGAGCCTGATTGCCGAGCTGAAGCTGCTCATTGCCACGTATGGCGTCCGCAGTTTCTACTTCATGGATGACCTCTTCGCTCTGGACTTGAAGCGGCTGGGCCGGCTGACGGACCTGATGGTGCAGGAGAAGCTGGACATTCACTGGCAATGTCTGGCGCGGGTGGATCGGGTGACGCCGGAGATGCTCCAGCGGATGGCGGCGGCCGGCTGCCAGGAAATCCACTACGGCATCGAATCGGGCAATCAGGAGATCCTCGACAAGGTCGGCAAGAAGATCACCCTGGAGCAGGTGCGCCAGGCGGTGGGATGGACGGCGCAGGCCGGCATTCTGGCGAAGGGCTACTTCATGCTGGGGTTGCCCGGCGATACCGAGGAGACGATGGAGCAGACCATCGCCTTTGCCGCCAGCCTCGACCTGGATCACGCTATGTTCAGCCTGACGACGCCCTTTCCTGGCACGCGGCTGTGGGATGACCTGGTCGCGCGCCGGCCGGAGACCGAATTCAGCCAGGATTTCAGCAAGGCTTTCTACTACAACAGCTACACGGAAGAGATCGCGCCCTTCCTCAACGTCTCCGACGTGTCGGACGAACGCCTGAGCCGGCTGGCGCAGCAGGCGCGTCGGCGCTTCGACGAGGCCAAGCGCCGGCGCAAGTACGAGCGCCGGCTAGGGAAACCGTTGGGCGGCCTGTTGTGGCGGGCGTCGCGTTGGAAGCCGGCGCGCGCCGTGGGGCGTTGGCTGTTGGATCGGCCGGCCTTGGGCCGGCGCATTCGCCTGAGAGAGGGGCAATGAGGATGAGCAATCTGCCGGCGCGCGTCGCGGCGCGGGCGCGGCGTTACGGTCGCAAGCTGGGGCTGGCGGCGCGTTACGTCACCTACAGCCTGAAACAGACGCGTCCCTGGACCTATCCAGAGCGCATGTATTTGGAGTCCACGAATGCCTGTAACCTGCGCTGCATCATGTGCCCCAAGGGGCGCGGCGAGATGCAGCGGCGCGTGGGCTACATCGAGTGGGACCTG
>CAIQJD010000722.1 GCA_903872005.1 uncultured bacterium
AGATCTACGGCCTGCCCGGCGTCGGCTGGTCTATGCTGCAGGGCGTCTACAATCGGGATTATCCGGTCATCCAGGTCACGACGTTATTTCTGGCGGCAGTCTTCGTGATCATGAATCTGGTCGTTGATGTTACGTACGCCTATCTCGATCCCAGGATTAAGTATACATAGCCTATGGATAACCAAAACACCACTAGGATCAGCGCCGAGCCGGCGTTGCGGCCAAAGCGGTCGTTGTGGCGCAAAGGGTCGCTTCTGGCACGGCATCATCCCATTGGCGCCGTCGGCCTGGCAATTCTACTCTTCGTCGTCTTGGTGGCGGTGGGCGCGAGCTTGATCGCTCCATTCGATCCTACGGATCAAAGGGCCAAGCGCCTGTTGCCGCCAGGGAGTGTGAATATTCTCGGGACGGATGAAATCGGACGGGATGTGCTATCCCGCATCATTTTCGGCTCGCGGATTTCCTTGTATGTAGGCGTCGTGGCAGTTAGTCTTGCCGTGGCTATTGGCGTGCCTGTCGGTATTATGGCGGGTTTCGTCGGGGGCACATTCGACAGTCTTGTCATGCGCGTGATTGACATCATACTGGCGTTTCCGGCGTTGGTGCTGGCAATCGTGATCGCCGGCGCCTTGGGGCCAGGCGTGACGAACGCCATGATCGCCATTGGAGTCGTCTATTCGCCGGCGTTCGCCCGCGTCTCGCGCGGCTCTGTCCTGGCCATCAAGAATGAGTTGTATGTTGACGCCGCGCGCACCATCGGATGTCGGACCTCGCGTGTGATCGGCCGGCACATCTTGCCGAATATCCTCGCTCCCCTGATCGTGCTGGTAACTCTGCAGATGTCCACAGCTATCTTGACCGAAGCCGGCTTGAGCTTTCTTGGCCTGGGCACGCAGCCGCCCGACCCGTCGTGGGGCACGATGCTCAGCTCGGGACGCAAGTTCATGGAATTAGCGCCGGGCCTGGCGATCTTCCCCGGCCTCGCCATTGCGATCACGGTACTGGCGTTCAACTTCCTGGGCGACGGCCTGCGCGACGCGCTCGATCCACGCCTGCGCCAACTCTAGACTTCAGTTCATACAAGCGACGAGGCTGGTGTAGCCCCATGGGGTTGCACCAGCCTCGTTTATCATTGCACGTGGGTCAACAGCCCCCCTATGCGCGACGCAGCAGCCCCAGCTTCAGCGGATGCTCGTCCAATGGAGCGTCGGTACGGAAGCTCTCGGCCGGCGCAGGGCCGGCGTGCAGCGTTTCGGCCAGGGTTTCGCCGCTCACATACTCGACGTAGGCGGCCAACGCTGCCTTGAGGTCATCGTCCGTCTCGTAGTAGATGGCGATACGGTCGCTGATTTCAAAGCCGGCGTCCTTGCGCATGGTCTGGATGCGACGCACCAGTTCGCGGATCAGACCCTCTTGTGCCAGTTCCGGCGTCAGGCGCGTATCCAGGGCGGCAAGGTAGCCGGCTTCCTGCACAGCCGCGTAACCATCGCGAGCCTCAACTTTGGCTTCCAGCTCCTCTGGCAACAGACTGACCGTCTCCCCGTCCACTTGCAGCGAGTACGGTTGGCCGGCTTCGATGGCAGCTGCGACCGCGCCGGCGTCCTCGGCTGCAAGGGCGGCGCGAATCTTGGGGTATAACTTCCCGTATTTCTTGCCCAGCAGATTGGGCAGGGCATTGATGCGGTAGTTCACCACATCGGACGCTGCGCTCACGAAATCGAGTTGTTTGACGTTCAACTCGTCGAGCAGTGGCTCGCGCATGCGCTCGATGGAGGCGCGCTCTTCGGCGCTGCGAAGCTTGAGCAGCAATTGTCCCAGGGGCTGCCGCACTTTGACGCCGGCCTGGTTGCGCGCGGCATGGCCGAGGCGCACCATACGCATGGTCAACTGCGTGTCGTTGATGATCTGTTCGTCCATCAAAGCGCGGTTAGCGATGGGGAAGTCGCACATGTGTACGCTGGGCGGCGCGCTCGGATCAATGCCGGCGACCAGGTTGCGGTAGATCTCTTCGGCCACAAAGGGCGTGAAGGGGGCCAGCAATTGGGTCGTGGCGACCAGGCACTCATACAGCGTCAGGTAGGCGGCGACCTTGTCGGTATTCTCCTCACTGCGCCAGAAGCGCCGGCGCGAGCGCCGCACGTACCAGTTGGATAGGTCGTCCACGAAGTCGGCGATGGGGCGCGCTGCGCCGGTGATGTCGAAGGCCGCCATACGCGTATCTACGGTCTCGATCAGCTTGTGCAGTTCAGCCAGAATCCAGCGGTCGAGGTCGGAACGTTCGGCCGGCGGCACGTGGTGCGCCAACGGATTGAAGTCATCCAGATTGGCATAGGTGACAAAGAACGAGTACGTATTCCACAGGGTGAGCAGGAACTTACGCACGACTTCGCCCACCAGATCCATGGAGACGCGACGTTCATTGCCGAGGGGCGATGCTGTGAAGAGATACCAGCGGGTGGCGTCGGCCCCATGGGCCTTGATGACCTGCATGGGATCCACGGCATTGCCCTTGGATTTGCTCATCTTCTCGCCTTCTTCGTCGAGGATCAAGCCAAGCACGACGCAATTCTGGTAGCTTGGCTCGTCGAAGACGAGGGTGGAGATGGCATGCAGGCTGTAGAACCAACCGCGCGTCTGATCAACGGCTTCGCTGATAAAGTTAGCCGGGAATTGCTTACGGAATACCGTCTTGTCTCCGTAGGGGTAGTGATATTGGGCGATTGGCATGGCGCCAGAATCGAACCAGCAGTCAATTACTTCTGGGACGCGCACCATCTTTCCGCCGCATTGAGAGCAGGAATATGTGACGTCATCAATGTAGGGGCGATGCAGGTCCAGTTCCTGGGCGTTGAGGGCCTTGTACTGGTCGGCGCGTTCTTCTCCGATTTTCTGGCGCAGTTCAGCTACGCCGCCGATGCATTCCTGCCGGCCGCATTTGTCGCAGATCCAGATGGGTAGGGGAGTGCCCCAGTAACGCTCGCGTCCCAAAGCCCAGTCCACATTCGTTTCCAGCCAGTTGCCGAAGCGTCCTTCTTTCACATGCTCAGGATACCAGTTGATCTTCTTGTTGTTGGTGATGAGGCGGTCGCGAATGCGAGTGGTTTCGATGAACCACGACGTTTTCGCATAGTAAAGCAGGGGCGTGCTACAGCGCCAACAGAAGGGGTAGGTATGCCGATGTTTGGCGACATGATACATCAGGCCGCGCCGTTGCAGGTCCTTGATGACCAGCGGGTCAGCGTCTTTGACGAACATGCCACGCCAGGGCGTGATGGCCGGGATGAATGCGCCGCGCAGGTCAACGGTCTGGAGGATGGGGAGGTCATGTTCCTTGCCGACCTCCAGGTCTTCGCCGCCAAAAGCCGGCGCCATGTGCACGATGCCGGTGCCATCCGAAGTGGTGACGAAGTCGGCTCCGACGACGTAGTAAGCGTCTCGGTCAACCGGCAGGAAGGTGTAGAGTGGGTGATAGTGCCGGCCGATGAGTTCCTTGGCCGGCATCTCCCGCAGCACCTTGTAGTCGCCGCGCAATGCTTGAGACAAGAGATCGCGCGCCAGGATCAGGCGTTCGGTCTCCCCCTGGTCATTTTGTTGCTCGACCAACGCGTATGTGACGTCGGGGTGCACCGCGACCGCGACGTTGCCGGGGAGTGTCCAGGGTGTGGTTGTCCAGACCAACAGATAGGCGCCGGGTTCGTCTACCAGCGGCAGCCGCACATAGACGGAGGGATCTTCCGTCTCTTTGTAGCCCTGGGCCACTTCGTGATCGGAGAGCGGCGTGCCGCAGCGCGGGCAATAGGGCACGACCTTGTAGCCCTGGTAGAG
>CAIQJD010000723.1 GCA_903872005.1 uncultured bacterium
ATCATCGCCGAGCCGACCGCGCCCGCGCCGGCCGAGGCAGTCGTCGCGACGGAGCCGGCCGGCGAGGCCGCCCCCACGCCAGACAGCGCCGCGCCGCCCTCTCCCTTCATCGCGCAAGCCATCGAACGCCTGCGCGTGCGGCCCGACGACCATGAGATGCGGATGTCGCTGGCGCGCGCTTGGCGCGATGCCGGCCAATTTGAAGCCGCCGCGTCACACTATGAGCGCCTGATCGAACAGGATCAGTACGTGGATATGGTCGTCGCCGATCTGGAGAAGCTGGTAGTCTCGCAACTGCACAACCATCAGTTGTGGGTGCTGCTTGGCGACGCCTACATGCGTCAGGGCCGGCTATCCGACGCGATGAGCGCCTATCACAGCGCCCTGGGACACTGAGCCGGCTGCGTGCGAACAGAGTATTCGGGAATATCCAATCCGTTGAGACAAGAGGAGAGAAGCAGAAAGGCATGGAACGGACTCTCGTCATCATCAAACCAGACGGCGTGCAGCGCAGTCTGATCGGGGAAGTCATCGGACGTTTTGAGGCGCGCGGCTTGCGTATCGTGGGCATGAAGATGATTCAGATGTCGGTCGAGCTGGCATCCCGGCATTACGCCGTCCACGCCGGCAAGCCATTCTACGACAAGCTCATCCGCTTCATCACGTCTGGGCCAGTCGTGGTCATGGCATTGGAAGGGCCGGCGGCCATAGAGGCCGTGCGCCAGACGATGGGCGCGACCAACCCGCTCCAAGCAGCCCTGGGTACCATTCGCGCCGACCTCGGCCAGACCATTGACTTCAACCTCGTCCATGGCTCCGACGGGCCAGACACGGCGCGCGCCGAGTTGGCGCTCTACTTCCGCGAGGACGAGCTGCTCAGTTATGCGCGCGACACGGATCGCTGGGTCTTCCCCTGATCCTCAAGCCCGCGTTCTGATAGTAGCATGAAAAGGCCGGCGGGAGATACTCCCGCCGGCCTTGCGTATCCTGCTTTCCCGTGGCGCTGCGCCCCTACTGCATCCGCACCACCACGTGGGCCTCTTTCCAAAATTCTTCCAGGCGATAGTACTCGCGCATGCGAGGCGAGAGAAGATGCACCACAATGTCGCCGTAATCCAGCAACACCCAGCCGGAGCCGGCGTCACCCTCCACATGCAGCGGCAGAATTTCCTGCTCCTTCAAGTTCCGCCGCACATCTTCTGCCAAAGCCTGGATATGCCGGTCCACTTCGCCGGTGGAAACGATGAAGTAGTCGGCCAACAACGATACCTTCCGCACATCCAGCAGCAGTGTATCTACGGCCTTCATATCAGACAACCGATGCACGATGTCGTGCGCCAATTTCGTCGAGTCCAGAATCGTTGCCCCTTTCGCGCGCTGTGCGCCCCTGCTTACCTGACACTTTCATTATATCATAGCCCGGCGCTTCCGACAAGCCCGGCGCGCTCTTGGGGCGCGTTTCAAGTTTTGGGCGTGTGTGTAGCCTAGCGCCTTGTGCGCGTCTGACCCGGGCCAGAACGCCCACAAGAGGCTAGGCTACAACAGCCCCAATGCCCGTCCTCAAAAATGTGAAACACACCCGCGCTCTTGACAGCGCCGGCCGGTCGCATATAATGAAACACATCTCACTCACCATGGATAAGGGATCGCGCATGATTCTCCGAGCTTACAACCCCGCCCAGGACTATGCATCCGTTCAACGCATCTGGCTGGAGATCGGTTGGCTCCAAAAGGGCCAGGAAGCCGGCATGGACCAAATGCTGGCGACCGGCGATTGCTGGGTTGCCGAGGTGCATGGCGCAGCCGAATGTCTGACCACCACCTCGCCTGGCACGATCCGCTACCTGACCGAAGACCTCCCTTTCGGACTCGTCGCCACCGTGACCACCAGCCGCGTGGCGCGAAAACAAGGCTACGCCGGCCGCGTGGCGGCTCGCGCCGCCTCCGAGTTGGCCGGCCAGGGCGCGTTGGTGGTCGGTTTGGGCATCTTCGATCAAGGCTACTACGATCAGCTCGGCTTCGGCGCCATGACCTATGAGCACTTCTTCGCGATAGACCCGGCGCGCCTGAACGTACCGGTCAAAGCGCGTCCGCCCCGCCGGCTGACCGAAGCCGACTGGGAAGTCGTGCACGCCTCGCGACTGGCCCGCGCCGTGGGACACGGCTTCGTCAATCATATCGCCGCCGCGCACACGCGCTCCGCCATGCTCTTCGGCCCGAATGGATTCGGCCTGGGCTACTTTGATGGGCCGGCCGGCGAATTGACGCACCACTTCTGGGGCCGCGCCGACAATGTGGGTCGCGGGCCGTACCGCATCCATTGGATGGCCTATCAGAACCGCGCCCAATTCCTGGAACTGATGGCGCTCCTCAAGACATGGGATGACCAAATCTACCAGGTGCTCTTGCGCGAACCCTCGGACGTGCAGCTCCAGGACCTGATCCAGCAGCCCTTCCGCCAACGCTGGATGAGCGACAAATCGGCCTACGAGATGAGCATTCACGCCCACGCCGTCTATCAGATGCGTATCTGCGATCTGGCCGGCTGTCTGGCCCGCACCCATCTGCGCGGCGCAACGTTGCGCTTCAACCTCACGCTCGAAGATCCGATCGCGCGCTTTCTGCCGCTTGATGCACCCTGGCGCGGCGTAGCCGGCCAGTACGTCGTTGCCCTCGGCCCGCACTCTTCGGCCGAAGCCGGCTACGACGCGAGTCTGCCCAGCCTGAAGGCCAGCGTCAACGCCTTCACGCGCCTGTGGCTCGGCGTGCGGCCGGCGACACACCTCGCCATGACCGACCACCTCGACGCCCCCGGCCCCCTGCTGGATCAGCTCGATCAGACCCTCTGTTTGCCGGCGCCCAAGCCAGATTGGAATCTGTGATGCCGCCACTGCCGGCCGAACTCTTGCCCGCCCTGCGCTGTCCGATCTGCCGGGCGCGCCTCGCATGCGCTGGATCGGAATGTCACTGCGCCAACGGCGCCTGCGGCGCGCGTTTCCCGGTGATAGACGGTATCCCGGTGCTGGTTGACGAAGCGCACAGTCTCTTCGCCATCCAGGAGATCGTTGCCCGCCGAGCGCCGGCCAATGCATCTGCCCCTTCCTGGAAAAGCCGGCTCAAGCGCCGGCTCCCCGGCTTGAGCCAGAACTTTGTCGCCCGCCGCAACTATGCCCACTTCGCGGACTTGTTGGCGCAGCCGGCCGGCCCCGCGCTGGTGCTGATCCTCGGCGCCGGCAATCTGGGCCAGGGAATGGAGGCGCTCCTCAGCCGGCCCCACATCCAGTTGGTAGAAAGCGACATCTACTTCAGCCCGCGCACCAATCTCATCGCCGACGCCCACGCGATCCCCTTCGCCGACGCGACCTTTGCCGGCGTCATCATTCAGGCCGTCCTGGAGCATCTGGTAGACCCGCCGGCCTGCGTCGCCGAAATCTGGCGCGTGCTGCAACCTGCCGGCCTGGTCTACGCCGAAACGCCCTTCATGCAACAGGTGCATGAAGGGCGCTACGACTTCACGCGCTACACCCATCTGGGGCATCGCCGGCTTTTTCGCGCCTTCGCCGAAATCGAAAGCGGGCCGGTCGCCGGCCCGGGGATGGCGCTCGGCTGGGCCTGGGCCTACTTCCTGATGGCTTTCGCCGGCACGCGCCGCGCCCGCAGCGCGGCCTACCTCGTGGCGCGGCTCACCGGCTGGCCGCTCAAGCACTTCGACCGGCTGCTGCTGCGCCGGCCGGGCGCGTATGACGCCGGCGCCGGCTACTACTTCCTCGGACGCAAGAGCGACGTCGTCTTGCCCGATCGGGATTTGATCGGCCAGTATCGCGGCGGCATGTAGTCGCGCAACGACCTTTGCACACAAAAAGCGGCCCTGCAGACGTGCGTCTGCAGGGCCGCTCTGGCATGCGCTTGCGTCGCGCCGCGATGGCGCTAGGCGTTCGTATCGGCCGGCGGAGGCGTCTTGGCCTGGGCCGTCAGTTCCATAGTCAGGCGAGCGAATTGGCTCTGCGCCGGCCCGCCGCCGGCCGCGTAAGCCAGATCCTTGATCTCGGCCCGCACCTGCAGCGCCGCCGTCTCCAACGTGATGACGGCCCCCGGCTGCGCCAGAATCAACTCGCCTTTGGGCGACAACTTGGCCCGCAGCTCTTCATCCCCAAAGGCATACTCACTCATGAGTACTTTGGTGATGGTGCGGATGTCGCTCTTATCGAATAGCCAGACCTCGAAAGCAGTCGCCGCCGTCAGATCGCCGTCACCGACATTCTCGGAGACGCCGACGCCACACTCTCCCAGGAATTCGTCGGTGCGTGTTTCAATGGGGAAGCAATCATCGTAGTGCTTGTCGCCCATGGTGTAGGTCGTGACGAACGCACCCAGGGCCGGCGCGCCGGCTTCCTCGGAACTCGCCTCAACTTCTGGCACGGCCACGGCCGGCGCCGGCTTGCCCAGCGGGCTGGCACGATTCCGACGCCAGTAAGACCACCCCAGCGTCCCGCCGGCAACGACCAGAACAACTGCTAACACAATGCCACACACGGCCAGGACCGTGCCCCACACCGAACTGCCGCCGCCCGGCGCCGGCGTGGGCGTCGCGGTCGGCGCGCCCGGTGAAGCGACCGGCGTCTGCTGCGGCGCGCCGGTAGTCGCCGGCGTCACCTGAGCTGGCTTGATGTTAAGATTGGTCGCCAGGTCCTTGATGCGCTGAGCTTCCGCGCCGCGCCCCTGCTTGGTGTAACCGGCATGCAGCTCACCCAGCAGCCGGCTCGTCTCGGCTTCTGGCAGCGACGAAAGGCGTTGCCGCGCGGCCTGAATATCGTGCGTGACCGTATACGAATCAGCCACCATCGCAACATAATCGCGGCGATAGCTCTCGCGCAAGTCCACCGGGTCGGTGTCCGCCCATTGTACCGGCCACAACAACCAGCCAATCAACAGCCAGCCAACCAGCAGGCCCACCACAAAGCACACCAGGGCAATCGCGGCGTTTCCTTTCCATCCGCTGAGGCGCATGCGCATGCTCTCCCTCCTTCTCCTTCAGTGAGCGAACGAAGCCCACGGATCATGCAAGCAGTAAGTATCTGGGGTCATTGTATCACAACACCGGCAATAAGACAAGAGGATTCAGAGAACATAAGGTTAATTGTTCCGCTTTGAACCGGCACTCCCTTGCGGTATAATGATAGCTGTAAAGGGACTCCAACGGAACACGCGAAGGAGGATGCCTCCGTGAGCATCGTGCGAGACAAAGATGCCTTTGATCTGATCAGCCACAGCCCTGAACAAACACGCGGTCTGGGCATGCATCTGGGCGCGCTGCTGCGCGCCGGCGACGTCATCTGCCTGCACGGCGAGTTGGGCGTCGGCAAGACGTGCCTGGTGCAAGGCATCGGCCGCGGCATGGGGATCAGCGGGCCAATCAACAGCCCATCCTTCACGCTGGTCAATGAATACGCGCCGGCCGGCTCGCGCCTGCGCCTGTATCACGTGGACCTCTACCGCCTGGAGCGCGTCGTCCCCGAAGCCCTCGCCATTGGACTGGACGAGTATCTCTATGGCGACGGCATTTGCGTCATCGAATGGGCTGACCGTGCCCCCGCATTGATGCCCG
>CAIQJD010000724.1 GCA_903872005.1 uncultured bacterium
GCAAGGTCGGATATCAACGCAGGCGCTGGCCCAGGCGCTCATTTCTTGACCGTTGCCGGCGCGACCCGTGACGGTGACGTTGTTGCAGGTCGGCGCGCAGGCAGAGCGCGCCCGCAACAAGATGTCCAGCGTGGCCGACCAGCCCGGCGGCAGCGGCCCGACATTGTGCCAGCGCAGCCGGCCGGGCGAAACGTCGGGCCAACCGTTGGCCGAGACGAACTCCCAACAAGAGGTATCAAAGGTGTCGGTCACCGGCACGCTGACTAGCGTGGCCGTGCCCGTGTTGCGCACGACAACCTGGAAGTGGACCACGTCGCCGACGCGTGGCTGGGCGGTCAGGTCTACGGCGCGTTTGGTCACTTCGAGGGCCACGATGGGTTCGACGATCTCGACGCTGGCGCAGTCCCTATCCGAGACGGAGTCGCCGATGGGGGGCGTGCCGCTGCCCCTGGCGCAGTTCTCGGCGCTGGGCGCAGCGCAGATCGCCCGCATCGTCATGGTGACCGTTGCCGAGGCTCCCACCGGCAGATCGGGCAAGGCCCACCAGACGTATCCCTCCGGCTCGGTGTGAACTACGACCGAGGCCGGCTCGATGGCGACGTACTCCAGGCACGGATCCCAGTTTTCGGCGACGAAGACGTTGTGCAACGGCGCGCTGCCCAGATTGTGGACGGAGATACTGTAGACCAGCAAGTCGCCCACGGCGGCCGGCGCGCCGGTCGCCGGCGAAATGAGGCGTTTGTAGGTGCGGATGGCCGGTTCCTTGGATTCCACGTCCACCGTGGCGCACTCTGCGTCCCAGAGATCCATGCCGCCGACGGTAGCCCCGCTGATGGCGCAGTTCTGCTCGGCCAAACCGACGCGCAGCGCCCGGAGGGTGAGGGTCACGCTGCGCTCGGCGCCCGCCGCCAACGGCCCCACGTTGTTCCAGGTCAGCCGGCCGCGCTCCGCATCAATCATATCCGGCGTTACGCTCGACGATACCAGGGCGAACTCGGACGGGTCGAACTGGTCGTGCAGCGCCAGGGCTGGGATCGCCACGTTGCCCGTATTGCGCAGCGTGATGCGCCACTGCACCAGGCCGCCGAGGGTTGCCGGGTTGGCTGAGGTGAGCTCCTTGTGCAGCTCCAGGTTGGGCGCCGGCCCTTCGATCACTGCCCTGGCGCAGCTCGTCACTGTGGCCCATTCGGATTGCCCCGGCGCAAGGAAAGAGGCCTGGGCGCAGTTGAGCGTATCGGGGCAGACGCCGGCCGCCTCGAAGACCACATCCACGCTGATGCTGCCGTTGGGACCGAGGGTCCCAACATTGTCCCAGGCAAGGAGCGATTCGCCGTCGGTGGGCGTCACGTGGTGAGGCGGGATGCTGGCGCGCAGGAAACGCAGGCAACCGCCCTGGTAGGTGTCCTGCAGCGGCACAATGCCGAATGAGAGGCCGGTCGGGTTGGTGATCGTGATGCGGAAGGTGACTTCCTGCCCAACGATGGCCGGCCCGGCCGGCGAGATGCGCTCCTTTTGCAGGGTCAGCAGGGAGCCAGGATTCTCATCCGGCCCTAGAATGTAGAGATAGTCGCTGCTGGAGGCCGTGGCGCGCGTCCCATCCGCGTACACCACCTCGACTTCGGCGCGATTGATGGCCGGCCGGCAGGCTGCGAGCGCGCGGACCCGGAACGGCAAAACGGCCCGCTCGCCCGGCAAGATGGGCAGCCCTAACACGTCAATGCCCTCCCCTGGAAAGTTGAAGCAACCCGGGGTGGGGCGGTCGCGGACGTAGTAGAAGTCAATGGGCTGTACGCCGGTGTTCAGGATCGAGATCTCGAATCCAAACCAGTCGCCGACGCGCGCCACATGCCCCAGCGCCGGGTCGAAGCGCTTCTGGGCTTCGAAGGCGTGTTCCTCGCGCGGTTGGATGTATACCTGCACGCAGGCGCCCACGCCAGAGCCCAGGCTGCCGTCGGGCTGGAGGGGAAGGGGCCGGGCGCACTGCCAGTTCCACTGGCCGACGCCGGGTGCCAGGGTTCGCATCGTGGCGGTGAAGTGCCGTGTGGCGCCGGCGTCCACCTCGAAAGGCCCCCACCACACCAGCGAGCCCTCGCGGCCGCTACGAGCGCCCATCCAGATCGGCGGCGTGTCGACGAATTCGAGCCGGCCTGCCGGGTAATCGTCTTCGATGACGAACGTGGCCGGCGCCGTCCCGTAGTTCCGAACGTCGAAGCCGTAGGTGACGATGTCGCCGAGGTGGACGCCGGCGCCGTGGGGCGGATCGATGATGCTCTTCCTCAAGACGAGGCTGTCGGAGCGGGGCAGTGTGATGATGGGCGTGTATGCCTCTTGAATCTCCTGGCGGCCGCACGGGAAGATCAACTGGCCGGCATTGTATACCCGAATCTCGCCGACGTCGTGTGGGCGCAGGGTCACTTCATAGCGACGCCTGCCATCCGGCGGTAGCGTCTCGCCGCCAAACCAATGCACTTCCAGCCGGCCGGGGTGCGTGGCGGAAGGGAGGACGGTCGCGCCGGCCGGCGACGACGCCACGTAGTCGGCGAGACGTCCATCCCAGTAGATCACGATGTGCGAATCGGTGACGGGCACTGGGCCCGCGTTGATGAAGATCAGCGCGAAGGTTGCGACATCGCCGAGCTCGACTCGGGCGCCAACGGTCTGCCAGCCAACGAAGTGCGGACACGAGGGCGTGTCGGTAGGCGTCGGCGTCGGCGTAGAGGTCGTCGTGGCGGTCGCCGTCGGCGTGCGCGTCGGCGTCGGCGTGGCGTTGCGCCGGTCCCAGAAGTTGTTGCCGGTCAAGGTGTCGGGGATCGTATCGAACTGGATGGTGTTGAAGTTGGGAAAGCGAGCGCCGGCGCCGGCGCTGCGCGCCCCCACGGACGTGTAGCCGGCCAGATCGGTCTCGCGGATCTCCGCGCACTGGAAGGGCTCGGTATCGTAGGGAAGCTCAAGAGAGAACGCGCCGGCGCTGTTGGTGACGTCGGTATCCTGCAGGACCCAGCTCGGGCCGCTGC
>CAIQJD010000725.1 GCA_903872005.1 uncultured bacterium
CCAACAAACACGCCCACGGCCACGCGCACGCCCACCGATACGCTCACACCCACGCCGACGCCCACCGAGACCGGCACGGCGACCTCAACCCCGACGATCACCCTGACGCCCACCGCCACGGCTACGCCGGTCTCGCAGCAATACCTGCCGCTCCTCTGGCGTCAGTACCCACCGACGCCGACCGCGACGCCGACCATCACGTTGACGCCCACGGTGACAGAGACGCCCACGATTACGCCGACGCCATCTCCCACGTCTACTTACACAGTTACGCCAACGCCCTTTGTGGGCTGCCCTGCCGCCGGCGCATGGAGCGGGACTCACGGGGTGTCGTTTTCCATAACGACCGAGTGCAAGGTGCGTAACTTCACCATCACGGTACCCTTCGCGTCGACCTCCTGCCGGCTTACTAGCCTGCAGGATCTGGACGTCACCGAGAGCAAGTTTAGTTTCGCGTCTGGCTACGGCATCAATATAGTTGCCGGGGAGTTCAGCGCCACAACATCCGTAGCCGGCACCTACTATGTCGGCATCTGTGGGGATACCATTTCGTTTCCCGCCAGTCAAGGTACCTGGAGCGCCAGCAAGACGCCGTGACAGGCGATGCTTGAGAACGCAGACGCGTAACGACGACCAAACGTGAAGCGAGAGCGAGCTGATAAGGCCCGCTCTCGCTTCATTAGTAGTCACTATACGCTTGCGCGGCGGCTCTACTCTTGCCGGCTTCGCACCCACTCTACCTCGCGCGCCAGGCCCTCGCGGATGCCCACCTGCGGCTGATAGCCCAGGTCGCGCGCCGCCTTACTGATATCGGCCGCCGTATGGCGCACGTCGCCCTTCTGCCGGCCCTCGCGGCGCAGCTCCGCCGGCCGGCCGGTCAGCTCCTCCAGCAGCTTCAGCACCGCGTTCACCGTGATGCGCGACCCGCCGCCGATGTTGTACATTTCGCCGGCGCGGCCCCGCTCTGCCGCCAGAGCATTCGCCTCGACCACATCGCTGATGAAGGTGAAGTCGCGGGTCTGCTCGCCGTCGTCGAAGACGGTGATGGGCCGGCCGGCCAGCATGGCGACGATGAAGCGATGGAAGGCCATGTCCGGGCGCTGGCGCGGCCCATAGACCGTGAAGTAGCGCAAGGCCACGGTCGGAATGCCGAAGTTGCGCCAATAGAGGTAACAGAGATGCTCGCCGGCCAGCTTCGACACGCCGTAGGGCGAGACCGGCTGCGGGCGCATCCCCTCATGGGTGGGGTAGCTCTCCGCGTCGCCATAGACCGACGAAGTGGAAGCGTAGACCAGTTTCCGCAGCGCCCGGCTCTCTTTGGCGGCTTCCAGCAGGCGTTGCGTCGCCAGGATATTGTTGTCGGTGTAGATGCGGAAGTCGTCGCCCCAACTGGCCCGCACGCCGGCCTGCGCCGCTTCGTGGAAGACCCAGCTCTGGCCGGCCAGGAGCGCCGGCAGGTCGGCGTCCAACAGGTTCGCCTCGACGAAGCGGAAGGCCGGTTGCGTCAACAGCCCGGCCAGGTTGGCCTCTTTGAGCCGGCGCGGGTAGTAGTCCAGGAAGCAGTCCACGCCGGTCACGGCATGGCCGGCGCGCAGCAGTCGCTCTGCCAGGTGCGCGCCGATGAAGCCGGCGCACCCCGTGACCAGACAGGTTTCCATCATCAACCCTCAACGACCGGCTCGACCGGCTCTGGCGCGCCGTTGCGCGCCAACGAGCGGCCGGCGGCTTCCAGGACGCGCACGACCCGCAGGCCGTTCCAGCCATCGGAGCGCGGCCGGCGTCCTTCCTGGGCGCATTCGACGAAGTGCAGGCACTCGTTCCGCAACGGCTCACTCCCGTCAATCTTGGGGATGTAGATGTCGCCGGTGCGTAGCTTGTACTGGAACTCGCCATAGCTCTGCGAGCCGTTGATCTTCATCGCGCCCTTGTCGTACAGGCGCACTTTGCCTTCGGCGTCAATGTCGTCGTAGATGATCATCTTCTTGGCCCCGACAATGGTCATTTTGCGTACCTTGCTGGGGTCGAGCCAACTGGCGTGGACGTGGGCGATGATCCCGCCGGGGTAGGCCAGGTCGCAGAAGACCACGTCCTCCACCGGCGATCCCAGGCAGCGCGCCCCCCGCGCGCTGACTTCCAGCGGCATCGCGCCCAGGAGGTAGTTCATGATCGAGATGTCGTGCGGGGCGATGCTCCAGAGCGCGTTGAGGTCCTGTTGCAGCCGGCCGAGATTGACCCGCGTCGCATAGATGTAGTACAGGTCGCCCAGCGCGCCCTCATCCATGAACGCCTTGATCTTCAGCACGGCCGGGTTGTACTCGAAGGTGTGCCCGACCATCAGGATGCGCCGGCGCTCTTCGGCCAGCCGAATCAGCGCTTCGGTCTCTGCGCTGCTCATGGCGATGGGCTTTTCCACCAGGACATGCTTGCCGGCTTCCAGCGCCTGGCGCACCAGGGCGAAGTGGCTGCGCGCCGGCGTGGCGATCACGATGCCGGCGATCTCCGGGTCGGCCAGCACGCCGGCATAGTCCGACGTCGTCCGTACCGCTGGATAGAGCGTCTGCACCTCAGCCAGTTTCTTGGCGTCCAGGTCGCAACACGCGGCCAGGGTGCAGTTGGGCAATCCATACAGGTTGCGGGCCAGGTTCGGCCCCCAGTAGCCATAGCCCACCAGGGCGACGCGTAGCATCAAGAAGATTCTCCTCTCTCGATAGCAGTCAGCGATCAGCGGTCAGCAGTCAGCGGGTTGGAATCGGTTCCATGACTGGCGGGTATGCAGCTATTCTGGGCTGAATGCTGAAAGCTGACCGCTGCTTCACAATTCGCCCAGGCGATCCACTTCGCCGGGGAGCATATTGTAGACGTGTTCGGGGCCAGGGAACGCGCCGGCGCGGACATCCTTGACATACTCGCCGAAGGCGCGCTTCATGTCGTCGGCCAGATTGGCGTATTTTTTCACAAACTTGGGCGTGAACGCCTCGAACAGGCCCAACAGGTCGGCCACAATCAAGAGCTGCCCATCGCAGGGCAGGCCGGCGCCGATCCCGTAGACCGGGATGGTCAGGCGTTGGCGGATGACCGCGGTGACTTCGGGCGCGACGGCTTCGACCAACAGGGCGTGCGCGCCGGCTTCCTGAACCGCCAGCGCATCTTGCAGGACGAGGCGCGCCGTTTCCAGGGTGCGCCCCTGGGCCTTGAAGCCGCCCAACTGTCCTGACGATTGCGGCGTCAGGCCGATGTGGCCGAAGACGACGATGCCGGCGTCGGTGATGGCCTTGATCTTGTCGGCCACGCGCACGCCGCCTTCCAGCTTGATGGCGTCGGCGTCGGCTTCTTTGAGGAAACGGCCGGCGTTCAGCACGGCATCATACGCGCTGGTCTGGTACGAGAGAAAAGGCATGTCGCCGATCACGAAGGTGTTGGGCGCGCCGCGCCGCACGGCGCGGGTGTGGTGCAGGCACATCTCCATCGTCACCGGCACGGTGCCCGGCAGGCCGCACACGCACATACCCAGGGAATCGCCCACCAGGAGCATATCCATGCCGGCCGCTTCGGCGCAGGCGGCCGTCGGCGCGTCGTAGGCCGTCATCCAGGCGACTTTTTCGCCCTTCTTCTTCATCTCGTAGAAATCGAAGATCGTCTTCTTCTTTGCCATAGGGAATTTTCCTCCGTGACAGAGTGGGGAGCATGGCTGTTTTCCACTTTTTCTTCTGTGTGACGGCAATGCTCGTATGCATTATACCCGGCTTCGGCAGATAGGCAATCGCCGCCGGTTCTGGTTCCTGTCCATTGGGGATTGGACGCGGACGAACGCGGACAAATGCGGGTATTTCGGGATGAAGACGCCCCGCAATCGGATTGTCGCGCCATCTGCGTGTGATGGCGCTCCCGATCTGACCCCACGTCCGCGTTCCTCGGCGTTTGTCCGCGTCCGATTTCCGAAAGGGGGCCGGCTTCTGGACGCGGC
>CAIQJD010000726.1 GCA_903872005.1 uncultured bacterium
CGCCGGCGACATGGTCCCGCCCAATGCCTCGCTCGCCAACGTCCGCGCCATGGTCGAAGTGGCGACCCACAGCCTGTGGCGCTGAGATCCCAGACGCATCCCGGTACGAACACCAGCGAAGGAGCAGCCCATGACCACACCTCTAACCTTCGTGCGCCCGGATAGCCCGGAGATGGCCGGCCTCTTGGCCCGCCACACGCGCTTCTGGCGCCGCGAGCCAGACAGCTTCCTCTACAGCATCTACCAGCACACCCCCTCCTTGCCGGTGGCCCTGCCGCAGAGCGACGGGAGTACCCTGCACCGCGCCGAGCGCCTGACTCCCGACATGGTGAATGCCGAGCGGATCCTCGATCAATTCGCCGCCTGGGATCTGACCGCGCCAGATGCCGACGCCCGCCTCGCCGGCCAGTACCTCGCCCACCCCGGCCGCGGCGACATCCCGCCATCCACCTCCCCCTTCGGCAAAATCCCCTGGCTCGAGGCCATGTTGGGCTGTCCCATCAAGATGACCGAAGGCCAGATTTGGGCGGAACGCTACGCCGGCGACCCGCAAGACGTCATTGATCGCGGCCTCAACTTCGAGCACAACCCCTGGTATCAGCTCTACTTGGAGTTCCTGCGCCTGGCTCCGCCGCGCCTGGGCAAACACTTCATCGTCTCTGCCGCTACCCTCATCCGCGGCGTCAGCGATCTGGTCGCGGCCATCATGGGCGTCCAGGAAGCATGCGTCGGCTGGATTGATCAACCGGCCTTCATGGCGCGCCTGCTGCGCGTTTGCACCGATGCCGTGCTGACCGTCTGGGCCGGCGGCTACAAGACCCTGGCCCCATTTCAAGACGGCTACCTCGACGGATGGGGCGTATGGGGGCCGGCGCCGGCCGTCGCCACCCAGGCCGACCACTCCACGCTCATCTCAGCGCGCATGTACCAGCGCCATATCCTGCCCTATGATCTGGAAGTGATCCGTTGCTGCCCGCTATCCATTTTTCACCTGCACAATTGCGGCCTGCACGTCGCACCTGTGCTGCTGGAAGTCGAGGAATTGAGCGTGATTGAGGTCTTCCTCGACCCCTATCCCGAAGGCGAGCGCAAGCTGTGGGAAGTGGAGATGCTCCAGCGCATCCAACAGCATAAGCCCCTCATCATAGACGCCAATTTGCCCTCCGTGGCCGAAGGGGAGTGGCTGCTGAGTCAGCTCGACCGGCGCGGCTTGCTCTTCGACGCGCGCCTGGAGCCGGCGATGAGCGCCACATTGCCGGCCGATATGCCGGCCCGCCGGCGCTGGATTCTGAACGGATGACGGCCGGCAGAGAGGCCGGAAGATTGCTCGGCCGCGCGAAGTCTGCTATAATCCGGCCGTCGTCACATCATGCATAGAGAGGCCATGCCGTCGCAGCCGACTGCATGGAAATAGGGAAATATGGGCATCCGACTCGGCGCCATCACCTACTACGGTCGCTACTTCATCGAGACACGCATCCTCGGCCAGCGCAAGCCGCTGGTCGGAGGCATCAACATCACTTCCTTCTGCAACCTGGCCTGCGCCCACTGCCCCTACGTCGGCCCCGACGTGCCGCGCGAACATCTGACCCTGGCGCAGCTCGATGAGATGATGGCCGGCTTCCGCAAACAAGGCATCCGCGTGCTCTTCCTGCAAGGGGGCGAGCCAACGATCTGGCGCGCCGGCGACATGGACTTCAACGGCCTGGTGCGCCATGCCAGGAACGACTTCGGCTTCGATTCCGTCGCCTGCGTCACGAACGCCATCAACCCCCTGGATATGCCCTGCGACCTGATTTGGGTCAGCGTGGACGGCTCGCCGGCCGTGCATGATCGCGTGCGCGGCGCCGGCTCCTACGACCGCATGGCGCGCAACATCAACGCCGCCACGGTCTCGAACCTATACGCCAACGTGACCCTTTCCAGGCTCAACGTAGACGACATCGAGCCATGCGTCGAAGAGATCATGCGCCGCATGCCACAGTTCAAAGCCATCTCGTTCAATTTCCAGATTCCGTACCCCGGCGTTGAGGAACACTCCCTCTCCTATGAAAAGCGCGTCGAAGCCGCTGAGCGCGTCATCGCCATGCGTAAGAAGGGATACCCCATCCTCAACTCGCCGGCCGCCCTGCGCCTGATGCTCAAACCGGGCTGGAATCGCACCCACTGGATGATCCAATTGGCTCACCCCAATGGCGCAGTTGTCGAAGGTTGCGGCGCCGCCTACGTGGACCCCGAAATCTGCAAGAACTGCGGTTATGGCGTCATGGCCGAAGTCCAGGCGATCTATAATGGCAACCCCGGCGCGATCCTGGATGCCTTCAAACTGTTCAGGATCGTCGCTGCATAGAATCATTCGGAAGGAGCGACTTGGCATGAACTCCCGTGAATTGATGCGCGCCGCCATGCGCCGGCAACCGAGCGAACGCATTCCCACCATGCCGCAAATCTGCCACGATACCCCCGTGCGCATCTTCGCCGCAGAAGATGGGCGCGACTGGATTGATGGGATGCGCCTCTGTCTGGAGCAGCCGGCCGCCATCTACGACTACGTGATCCGA
This sequence comes from uncultured bacterium, assembly GCA_903872005.1. The sequence goes on from CAIQJD010000726.1 coordinate 2,562, forward strand.
CTGGTGCGCCGCATCGGCGCCGATGGGCTGCGCCTGTTCGTCAAGCCAGACCCGATGCGGATTCAGCGCGTCAAGAACGAGCTGTACGCACTCGATGCACGCAGCGGGGAGCGCCTCGGCCGCATTGACCTCCTGGGCGGCGGCGGCCTGATCCCCGATCACCCCGAACCGCCCATCGAGACCCTCGCTGACGCGAAGGCCCGCCTGGAAAGCATGGTTGCCGGTTACAGCGACGAAAAGATCGCCATTCTGCGCGAAGCGCGCGACCGCGTCCCCGACCTGTTCGTCGCCTCATCTCCCATCGGCATCACCATGAACACGTATGCCATCCTGCGCGGCCGCGTCACCGCCATGCTCGACTTCTACGACCGGCCGGCCTTCGTCAACGCCGTGATGGAGCTACAGGCCGAAGCAGCCATCCGCTCGGCCGAGAAGCTGCTGGGCGCCGGCATTGACTGCTTCTACATCGGCGACCCATCTTCCAGCGGCAGCCTGATCAGTCCCACACACTTCGAGCAATTCTGCATGCCGGCCTATCGGCTCTTCTGCCGGCACTTCAAGAACCATGACATCCTGATGTATATGCACATCTGCGGCAACTCGCGCCTCATCCTGGAAATGATGGCCGACAGCGGCGTGCATGTCGTCGAACCCCTCGATCCCCTCGGCGGCGTTTCCGTTGCCGAAGCCAAATCCCGCATCGGCAGCAAAGTGGCCCTGATGGGCGGCCTGAACACCCTCACCCTCTTCGATGGGACGCCGGCCGAAGTCCGCGCCGAAGCGATCCAAAAGTGTCGGGAAGGCGGCCCTTACGGCTACATCCTGGCCGCCGGCGACATGGTGCCGCCCGAAACGCCCCTGGTGAATTTGCAGGCGATGGTAGACGTGGCAACCAAAAGCCTCTGGCGTTAAACGCACAGTGCCACCCAGGAAGGGGGGTGTTTCATATTTTGGGGGACGGGCATCGGATCACCTAACAATTGAAACACACACCCCAGGAAGTTGGACAATTGCAGGCAGCTATGATACAGTTAGACTGTGCGTATCGGTGAGGAGAGTAACCGTTTCCGTTCATCATCTCGTTCAACGGACATCGAAAGGAGAAGAGCGCCATGAGAAGAGGGAAGTGGACGATTGCAGTTCTGCTCGTGACCATGCTATTGCCGCTGATACTAAGCGGCTGCGCCGCCAGCGGCCCCGAAAAGGTCGGCCAATTCGAGATTCCGGCGATTCAGAAGGGCAAGTTCAACGTCGCGATGATCTTGATCGGGCCGCACGATGACGGCGGCTGGAGCCAGTCGCACTACGAGGGATTGCAGTACATTCAGAAGAACGTGGACAACGTGAATACGGCCTACATCGAGAATGTTCCGGAAGGAGCAGACTCCGAGCAGGTCATCCGCAGCCTATCCCGCAAAGGCTTCAACCTGATCTTCGCCACCTCGTTTGGCTACATGGATCCCATGGAAGCGGTAGCCAAAGAGTTCCCCAACATCACCTATATCCACATCAGTGGATACAAATCCAACACCAAGAACTTCGGCAACCTCTTCGGCGCAATGGAAGACATGAAATACCTCGCCGGCATGTTGGCCGGCTCCCGCGCCAAGAAGGATGGGAACATGAAGATCGGCTACATGGCAACCTTCCCCATCCCCGAAGAAATCCGCCTGGGCAACGCCATCGCCCTCGGTATGCGTAAGACCTGCCCACAATGCACCATGGACGTCCGCTGGATCAACACCTGGCATGACCCAGTCATCGAAAAGGAAGCCGCCGCCTCCCTGTTCGACGCCGGCGCGCAAGTGGTCTTCACCGGCGCCGACACGCCGGCCGTCGCCGACGTCGCCACCGAAAAGGGCAAATGGGGCGTCACCTATGACTGGTCTGGCTCCTGCAAGGCGAAGGGCTGCCTGACCGCCCCGTACTGGAACTGGGGGCCGATCTACGCCAAAGTCGCCAAGGACGTGCGCTCCAAGACCTACAAGGTCGGTTGGGACTACTTCGACGCCGAAACTGGCGGTCTCGGGCTGTTCGGCTTCATGGAAGGCCAGACGCCTACCACCGGCGCCGCTGATCTCCCCGCCGCCGACATCAAGCTGGTGAAAGACACGCTGGCCCAAATGCTGGCCGGCAAGTTCAACCGCTTCGATGTCTTCACCGGCCCGATCAAGGACAACACCGGCAAAACCATCGTACCCGCCGGCGAGAAGCTGCAACAAGCCGACCTCGACCAATTCCCGCCCGGCTCCCCCGGCCTGGAGTGCAAGTACTGCATGCAGTGGTGGGCCGAAGGCATCACCGCTGAGCTGCCCAAACAATAGCGCCACATAACGCAAAGGGGCGGGGATCATCTCCCCGCCCCTGCTGCTCAGAACCAGTCCTTGCGTTTGAAAATCACTATCACCGTCGCCATCATCACCACCGACACCACCAGGGTAATCGGGAAAGCGAACTCCCACTCCTGCAATGGAACGCGCACGTTCATCCCGAAGAAACTGGCGACCATGGTCGGCAAGCTTAACACGATGGTCACGGAAGTCAGCACTTTCATGATCGTGTTCAGATTGTTCGACACCATTGAAGCGAAAGCATCCATCATCGAA
>CAIQJD010000727.1 GCA_903872005.1 uncultured bacterium
CGTGCGCGGCCACCTGCTCGTGGCGGGTCGTGATGTAGCGCGGCCCGCGTTGCCCAAGGGCATCCAACATCGCGATGATGGTGTGGCCGGTCAGCCCGAAGACGACTTCGACGCCGAGATGTTTGAGGTAATCCGCCAGTTGGTATGCGGCGATACGCGCTTCTGTCATGAGATGAAACTACCTCCCGCTCTTGAGTCGTGGCTGCATGGTCGCGCGTGGGACGCTAGTTGACTGCGACGCTGTTGATGACATCCTGGATGAAACGCGTGTGTTTGACGGCTTCTGCGACGTTTGCCAGCGGTTGCCGGCGATCCATCACTCGGTCATGAAAGTCGCGCAGCTCTCGGCGATAGGCTTCGTCGTGGGAGACAATGATCTTCTGTTCCCAGGTCATCTCGCCCTCGCAGCCCTCCAGGCAGATCGGGCTGGGTGTATGCAGATAGTAGGGCGCAGGGAATTGCAGGGAGACCCGGCTGCGGTTGCCGTAGAACGTGTATTCCTCTTGATAGGCGTTCAGATAGGGCAGGTGGTGCCATTCGAGGCAACAGCACAGCGCCGGGCTGTACTCGACGAGGATTTGCATGGACATGGTGTCTCGCCACAGGTCTACCTTACGCACGCGCGCCGGCGCGCCCAGAAAGCCGAACATCATGTAGATCGTGTGGATCAGGCTCAGGTTCAGCGTGCCGAAGAATTGCCGCAGCGGCCGGCTGTCTTTGCGGTCGCCCAGGGCCTCGTCCACCAGTGGAGCCAGTTCCCCGCCGGTCAGCCCCTTGCGGAGGGCTTCCAGTTGTTCCTCCCATGTCCCCGGGTCGGCGAACCCTTCCTGGATGGCGCCCTGGCCGCGTCGAATCCGCAGATGCGCCGGGTAGTAGCCGGCCGCCGGGTGCAGCACGACCATGCGTGCATAGCCCAGGTCGCCCATTTCCTGTACCCGTTGCTGGGCGACCGGAAAGGCCGGATCATAGAGCTTGTGATAGCCCAACTGCACGATGCGGTCGCTCTGCTGCACCTTGCGCTGGATCTCTTCGGCTTCCCGCAGATTCCAGGCCAGCGGCTTCTCGACCAGGATGTCCTTCCCGTGATCCAGGGCGGCCAGCACGGTAGCGTGGTGCGAACCGCTGTGGCAGATGATGACGGCCTCGATGTCCGGCCGCTCTAGCAGGGCGCGATAGTCGCGGTAGCGTGATGCGATGTGGTAGTGATCCGCCACGTCGGCCAGGAGCGCCTCGTTCAGGTCGGAGATCGCCAGCAGGCGGAAGCGCTGGTCATCGTTCAAGATGTAGGGGATGTGGCTGATCTGGGCGATGGCGCCGGCCCCGATGACTCCGATTCCGATGGGTCTGCTCATCCTTTGCCTCCAAGATGCGCCGGCCGCGCCGCTCACAGGGCGACCGGCAGCCCGGATCGCGCGCTACGCACGATGGCGTCCATGACCCGCATGTTCGCGATGCCATTCTCGGCCGGCTGGTCTATGGAGCCGCCGGCCAGAATCCGGCCGGCGAAGTATTCCGCCTCCAGACGCCACTGGTGTTGCGCCGTCACCGAGAAAGTCTCGGTATGCCCCGCGCCAATCGTGTGGTCGGTGAAGATGATCGCCGTATCTACCAGGCGCCCAAAGCGCAGCAGATCAATCTGCGTGAATGCCTGATGGAGGTAGAGGTTGCCGCGCTCGCCATAGATGGTGCAGCCTTGTTCGAAGCGCCGGTCTTCCAGGAAGAGGTTGGTATCAAACTGGAGCAGCTTTCCGCCGGGGAAGTACACGGTCGCGGTGGTGCGTTCGTCCACGCCATGCGCGCCGATCTCTTGCGTCGCAAAGACCCGCGCCGGCTCTGCGCCGATCAGGAAGCGGGCTGTATTGACGCAGTAACACCCCAGGTCCATGAGCGCTCCCCCGCCCAACTCGCGATTCATCCTGATATTCTCGGCCGGATATGCCGAGCGAGACATGGAGGAGGCGATACGCACGATGCGGCCGATCTTTCCTGCCTGTATCAGCTCCATGGCCCGGTCGAGTTGTGGGTGAAAGCGATGTGCGAAGGCTTCCATCAGCAGCACATGGTTCTGTTGGCAGGCGTCGGCCATCTCCTGGGCCTCGCCGGCGTTGCAGGCGATAGGCTTCTCGCACAGGACATGCTTGCCCATCTCAGCGGCGCGAATCGTCCAGGGCTTGTGCAGACTGTTGGGGAGCGGCACGTAGATGGCCTGGATCTCCGGGTCGTGGAGCAGCTCCTCATAGCTGCCATAGGCGCGGGGGAGATCGAAGCGTTGCGCGTACTCCGTGGCTTTCTGCAAATCCCGGCTTGCCGTCGCCAGGACTTCCCCATTGGCGGAGTCGCGGATGGCCGGGATCATCGCGGTGGCAGCGATACGGGCGCAGCCGAGAATGCCCCATTTTACGGTCGGTTGATCTTTCGCGGTGGTGTTCATGGCGCGTCTTCCTGACCGAGATAGATTAGCGGCGCGGCGAGCCAGAGGGTGTTCACGACGAGAAGAGGCGACGGGCGAGGAGCCGTCGTCCGTTGGCTGCGCCCATCGGCAGAGCCGGAGACGCGCGGGCCGGCGTCGGAACGTGTCTGCTGCGCGCTATTATAGACGGAATATAGCGCCGGGGCAAACATTCGGAGGGGCATCGGCCGCGCCTGGGGAACCACGCGCCGCCCTTTTTGCAGTTGTCGGGGTCATCCTTTTCGGGTATACTTGCGGCCATCCACGCCTTGATGCAAGGAGACACCTCTCTATGCAGCAACCCGCAGACTTGCTCGTGCTGGGGGGCGCTATCATCGCCCTGGATGACCGCTGGAGCGTGATCCACGATGGCGGCGTCGCCATCCGCGCCGGCGCTATCGTCGCCGTGGGCCGCGCCGCCGATATCGCCGCCGGCTATACCGCGCCGGGCGTCCTGCGCGGCGACGGCTGCCTCATCATCCCCGGCCTGATCAATGCCCACACCCACGCCCCGATGACCCTTTATCGCGGCCTGGGCGACGACCTGCCCCTGGATACCTGGCTCAAGGAGTATATCTGGCCGGCCGAGGGGCGCACGGTCAACCCCGACATGGTCTACTGGGGCACGCTCCTGGCTGCCGATGAGATGATCCGCGCCGGCGTGACCCTCTTCGCCGATATGTACTTCTTCGAGGATGACATCGGTCGCGCGGCCGCCGACGCCGGCATGCGCGCCCTGTTGGGCGAGGCGCTGGTGGAGTTTCCTTCGCCCAACACCAAGACGCCGGCCGACGGGCTGGCCTACGTGCGCGCCTCGTTGGAGCGCTGGGCCGGCCACCCTCTGGTGCAGACCATTTTGCAACCCCATTCGACCTACGCCTGCTCTCCCGACCTGCTGGTCAAGAGCAAAGCCCTGGCCGAAGAGTTCGGCGCGCGGCTGCTGCTGCACTGCTGCGAGACGGCGCAAGAGATCAGTGATGTGGTCAAGCAGACCGGCAAACGGCCGGTGGAACTGCTGGAATCGCTGGGCATCTTGGAGCGGCTCGTCTTCGCGCATGGCGTACACCTGACGCCGGCCGAAATCGCTTTGCTGGCCGAGCGCCATGTCAGCGTGGCGCACTGCCCGGAGAGCAACATGAAGCTGGCCTCTGGCATCGCGCCCGTCCCGGCATTGCTGGCGGCTGGCGTCAACCTGGCTCTGGGGACGGATGGAGCGGCCAGCAACAACGACCTCAACCTGTGGGGTGAGTTGCAAATGGCCGCCAAGCTGCACAAAGTCAGCAGCGGCGACCCGACGGCCTTGCCGGCGCGCCGGGCGCTGTGGATGGCGACGCGCGGCGGGGCCAAAGCCTTCGGCCTGGACGACCGGCTCGGCTCCATCGAAGCCGGCAAGCGCGCCGACCTGGTCCTGATTGACCTGAACAGTCCGCACCTGATCCCCATGTACGATCCCTACTCGCACCTGGCTTATGCCGTGCGACCTTCGGACGTGCGCGACGTGGTCATTGAAGGGCGCATTGTGCTGAAAGATCGCGCCATTCAGACGATAGATGAGCGGGAGGTCTTCGCCCGCGTGGGCGAGATGGCCGCCGGCCTGGCGCAGCATTGGGGCCGCGACGCCGGCTGGCGCGTGGCGGCCGGCCAGTGACGCGCAGATTGATGCATCAGATGCAACAAAAACGCTTGACAAGCCCGCGCAACTGTGCTATACTAAGCCCAACGTTCATGAGGAAGTCGTATGAATAGCGTAGACATCCGCCTGAACCGATTGCCGTCTAAGCGCCCGCAGATCCAGCCTAAGGAGATCCCGGGCTAATTCCGCGTGGGCGCTTACTCAAGGGTTGACTAAGCCGGCTCACCAAAGATTGGGAGAGCCGGCTTTCCATTCACATAGGGCACTTCCCCCAATGACTTGTCTCCTGCGCTCGAAGGAGAGCTGATGCACCGTGATGTCGGACCAGTCATGACGGGTACACATTTTCCGTACCAGGAGGACACCGATGGCATCAGTCTACTTATTGGACACCACCAATCGCGATGGCGTGCAGACCGCTCGTATCATCCTCTCCAAGCTGCAGAAGACGATGGTCAACATCTATCTCGGCCAGATGGGCGTCCATCAATCCGAGATGGGCTTCCCCTACACCGGCCACGAGCGCAACTACATCACCGCCAATCTGGAGCTGGCGCAGATGGGCGTGATGGGCAACCTGATCCTTTCCGGCTGGCTGCGGGCGCAGAAGAGCGATGTGGTCGAGTCCATGAAGACCGGTCTCGTAGATTTCGATGTCTCCATGAGTACCTCGCCCCAGATGATCCAGAACAAGTTCAAGGGCAAGCTGACCCCCTCGCAGGTGATTGATGGCATGGCCGAGTCCGTGCGTACAGCCATGAGCCTGGGCGCGCGCAGCATCATTGTCAGCGCCGAAGACTCCTCGCGCAGCGATCTGGGCTATCTGATCGAATTCGCCCACGCGGCCAAAGACGCCGGCGCCGTACGCGTGCGCTACTGCGACACGCTGGGCTTCGACACGCCCGACTCCATCGCGCCGCGCGTCCGCACCCTGGCCGAAAGCGTCAAGATCCCCATCGAGATGCACTGTCACAACGATCTGAACCTGGCCGTCGCCAACTCCATTTGCGGCGCGGCGGCCATCATCGAAGCCGGCCAGGATGCCTGGATCAATACCACCGTGAATGGCATGGGCGAGCGCGCCGGCAACGCCGACCTGGTCTCCGTGCTTCTGGCGATCAACTACGGCAGCGGCCTTTCCGACCGGCTCCCCCTGGCATCGCCCATTGACCTGCGCTGGGCCTGGACGATTTCCCGCTACGTCGGCGACAGCTTCGGCCAGAAGCTCCCCATCAACCAGCCCGGCGTCGGCGGCAATGCCTTCGCCCACGAGTCGGGCATCCATGCCGACGGCGCGCTGAAAGATCGCCACAACTACGAGCTGTTCGACTACGACGCCCTGGGCCGGCCGGAATTCGAGCTGCGCCCCATGGGCCGCATCATCACGACTGGCGAATATGGCGGACTGGCCGGCCTGCGCCACGTCTACGCCGATCTGGGCATCGAGCTGAACGACGACGAGGCGCGCACCGTGTTGGAGTTGGTGCAACTGGCGAACGCGCACAACCAGGCGCCCTTGCAGCCCGACGAGCTGCGCTTCATCGCGCGTTACCCGCATCAGGCTTCCCAATTGTTGACGGTGGTGCCTTCGGGCGTCATGCAGAAGATGTACGAACACGCCCGCCCGCAGTGGTCCATTCCCTGGGAACTGCCGGCCGGCATTCGCCCGCTCACTCTGGATGCCATCAAGGTGGCCCCCACAGCGGCGCGCGCCCGCGAAACCCGGCCCATCCTGTTCGAATAATCTGCGACCTTCAACGAGACTTCGGAAGTCTGCAAGACTTCCGAAGTCTATTGTCCATGGAGTGAAATATGCGTGGCACATTGACTGAGAAGATCCTCTCTCGCCATCTATTGGAAGGCCAATTGCGCGCCGGCGAGGAAATCGGCATCCGCATTGATCAGACCTTGACCCAGGACGCCACCGGCACGATGGCGGCGCTGCAATTCGAGGCGCTGGGCGTCGCGCGCGCCAGGACCGAGCTGTCGGTGAGCTACATTGACCACAATACCATGCAGATCGGCTACGAGAACGCCGACGACCACCGTTACTTGCGGAGCTTCGCCAGCCGCTACGGCGTCTGGTTCTCGCCGGCCGGCAACGGCATTTGCCACCAGATCCATCTGCAACGCTTCGGCCGGCCCGGCCGCACCCTCATCGGCTCGGACAGCCACACGCCGACCGCCGGCGCGCTGGGCATGTTCGCCGTCGGCGTGGGCGGCCTGGATGTGGCGCTGGCCATGGCCGGCGAACCCTTCTACCTCATCGCCCCGCGCGTCTTCCGCGTCTGGCTCAGCGGCCAGTTGCCGCGCCGCGTCTCGGCCAAGGACCTGATCCTGGAAGTGCTACGGCGCATGTCCAGCAAGGGCAACGTGGGCAAGGCGCTGGAATATGCCGGCCCGGGCCTGGCGGCTCTCAGTGTGCCGCAACGCGCGACCATCGCCAACATGGGCGCCGAGCTGGGCGTCACCACCTCGATCTTCCCCAGCGACGAGCAGACGCGCCAGTACCTGATCGCCCAGGGCCGCGCCGGCCAATGGGAGGCGCTAGAGGCCGATGCCGACGCCCAGTATGAAGGCCAATTCGAGATCAACCTCTCGACCCTGGAGCCGCTGGTGGCCCTGCCCCATCACCCCGATAACGTCGTGCCGGTCAGTCAGGTGGCCGGCCTGCCGGTGCAACAGGTGCTCCTGGGGAGCTGCACCAATGGCGGCTACGCCGACCTGACTCTGGCGGCCAAGATGGTTGCCGGCCGGCGCGTCGCCGAAGGCGTTTCGTTTGGGGTCACGCCGGCATCGCGCCAGGTCTTGCGCGCCCTGGCGAAATCGTCGCATCTGACCGAGCTGATTGACGCCGGCGCGCGCATCATGGAGCCGGTCTGCGGCTTCTGCATCGGCGTTTGCCAGGCGCCAGAGAGCGACGCCGTCAGCGTCCGCACCAATAACCGCAACTTCGAGGGCCGCACCGGCACCGCTTCGGCCAAAGTCTATCTGGTCAGCCCGCAGACGGCCGCGGCCAGCGCCCTCACCGGCGTGCTGACCGACCCGCGCACCCTCGATCTGCCGGCGCATGACTATGAAGAGCCGGACGCCTATTGGGATGACAGCGACCTATTCGTCGCCCCATCGGATGCCCATCAAGAGATCGAGATTCAGCGCGGCCCCAACATCAAGCCGTTGCCCATCAACGACCCGTTCCCCGATCGCCTGAACGGTGTGGTCAGCCTGAAAGTCGGCGATAAGATCACCACGGATCAGATCATGCCGGCCGGCGCCTACTTGAAATATCGCTCCAATGTGCCGCGCTACGCGCAGGTGGTCTTCGAGCCGTTGGATCCGGCTTTCGCCGGTCGGGCGCTGGGTCTGAAGCAGGCCGGCACGCCGCACATGATCGTCGCCGGCGAATCCTACGGGCAAGGCTCCAGCCGTGAGCACGCTGCCCTCTGTCCCATGTATCTGGGCGTCAGGATCGTGCTGGCCCGCTCCATCGAACGCATCCACCTGGCGAATCTGGTGAACTTCGGCATCTTGCCCCTCTTCTTTAAGGACGCCGGCGACTATGCGCGCCTGCAGGCCGGCGATAGCTGGAGCCTGGTCGGGCTGCAAGACGCCTTGCGCTCGGGCAAGGAACTGATCCTGCAAGTCGGCGCGGCTCGCATCCCCGTCACGCACACGCTCACCCCGCGCCAGGCCGAAATGCTTCTGGCCGGCGGCGCGTTGAACGCCATCCGCAGTAAGTAAGAAGGGATAAGAACAGAGATGACCTATCGCGTAACCCTGATCCCGGGCGAAGGCACCGGCCCAGAACTGATCGAAGCGACCAGGCTCGTCCTGGAAGCGACCGGCGTGCCGCTGGAATGGGATGTGCAGATTGCCGGCGAGGCGGCCCTGCAGGCCGAAGGCGACCCGCTGCCGGCGCGCGTCCTGGAATCCATCAAGGCCAACAAAGTCGCCTTGAAGGGGCCGCTGACCACGCAGCTCGGCGTCGGCTTCCGCAGCGTCACTGTGCGTATGCGCCAGGCCCTCGACCTGTACGCCAACGTGCGGCCGGCCTTCACGATCCCCGGCGTGCGCGCCCTGTATGACGATCTCGACCTGGTCATCCTGCGCGAGAACACCGAAGGGATGTATGCCGGCATCGAACACGACGTCATCCCCGGCGAAGCTGCCGAAGCGATCCGCCTGATCACCCGCAAGGGGAGCGAGCGCATCGTGCGTTACGCCTTCGAGTATGCCCGCGCGCATGGGCGCAAGTCGGTCACAGCGGTGCATAAGGCCAACGTCCTCAAGTTGACGGACGGCCTGTTCCTGAGCGTGGCGCAGAAGGTGGCCGCCGAGTACCCTGACATCCCCTTCATGGATCGCATCGTGGACAATATGGCGATGCAGTTGGTGCAGCACCCGCAAGAGTATGACGTCATCGTCACCACCAACCTCTTCGGCGACATCCTGAGCGATCTGGCCGCCGGCCTGGTGGGCGGGTTGGGGCTGGCCGCCGGCGCAAACATCGGCGTGGAAGCGGCCCTCTTCGAGCCGGTGCATGGCTCCGCCCCCAAGTACGCCGGCCAGAACAAGGTCAACCCCACGGCGACAATCCTCGCCGGCGCAATGCTCTTGCGCCATCTGGGCGAAGAGGCCGCGGCCAACCGCGTCGAAGCGGCCGTGCGCGCCGTCATCGGCGAGGGGAAGACGGTCACGTATGATCTGAAGGCGCAGCGCGACGACCCGACGGCCGTCGGCACGCGCCAGATGGCCGAGGCGATTGCGGCGCGGCTGTAAGCGCACGAACCTCTCCCAATTCCCTGCCCCCTTCCCCTCTCCGTACACGGAGAGGGGAAGGGGGTTGAGGTTAGGGGTGAGGTCGAGAGCCAGTTTCAGCGAAATGTGGCGCGCATGAAAACAGGCGACCGCAGAGATGCGGTCGCC
>CAIQJD010000728.1 GCA_903872005.1 uncultured bacterium
CGCAGATCTTCCCCTCCGCCACCACCGTGAACTTACGCTTGCCGGCCGCGCTCCAGTAGGTCTCGGCGTACTTGAACGTTAACCTGTAACGCCCGTTGGGCACGGCGAACCGGTAGCCCGGCTTCGCCGCGCCGGTGTAGAGCCGCTCCGTCTGATAGAGCTTGTCGTCTTCGGTGTTGCTGATCGCCGATGAGACGCTCCGCCCGATGCCGCCCACATAGCCCCACGGCGTCGTGCCCGGCGTGATCGGCACACCCAGCAGCCACGAGCGATCCGCTACCCACAGGTTGCCAGCCGTGTCAATGTAACGGGGGCCGGCGCTGTTCACCCGCAACGCATACGACGTATACACGTAGGCCGCGCCATCAGATATGGCGCCGGACGCGTTGACCGGCAGCGGCGAGGGCGTGTAAGAATCATAGGGTGAGCCTACGACAAGAGTCGTGCCGTCAATGTCCACGCTGAAGCCAAACGTCGTCGCCCCCGGGCCGGTGGCCGGCAGCGTGAGGATCCGCCCCCACTCGTTGGCGCCGCCGGCGTCGCGCGACAAGACGTACGCGTATCCTGGTAAATTCGTATCAAGGAAAGGCATCGCGGCTCCCAGCACCACCGTCGCGTCGCTGATGGCGACCGACGCGCCCAAGAAGTATCCAGGCGTGTCTGCGGGCGAGGTCAGTTGCTTCACCTGGCCCCAGTGGTCTGCGCCGCCGGCGTCGCGCTCGAAGATATAGCCGCTGCCCCGTGAGGGCGCTGGCCATTCTGTGCCGGCCCACGGCGCGCCGACCACAAGGGTATTCGCGCCCAGCCCAACGGCATAGCCGAAGATGTCGGCGACGGCACTGTCGCTGGCGAACACTTTCTTGACGACGCCCCAGTTGCCGGCCCCGCCGACGTCACGCCCGTGAATGTAAACCGCGCCCGGCCAGGATGTTGGGCCGCCCTCACCATACATACTAGGCGCGCCGATGGCGATGGTCGCGCCATAGATCGCCGCGGAGACTCCATACATCTCGGCCGGCCGGGGATTGCTTGACCGGAGAGTCTTGACCAGGCCCCAGGCCCCTGGCCCGCCGACATTGCGCCCGAAGACGTAGGCCGCGCCCACGACGTTTTCCGGCTCGTCCAGCCACATCCAGGGCGCGCCGACCACGATGGTCGAGCCGTACATCGCCACCGCTGCGCCGAACAAGGGAGAAAGGCTCGGCGTCCCTGGATCAACAGAGAGCCTGGCGACCTGGCCCCACATACCGCTCCCGCCGGCGTCTTTCTCGAAGACATAGACCGCGTTTTCGCCGCCTTCCTGGGGAGCAGCGGTATGGAAGGAACTGAGCGACGCGCCAATGGCGATGGTCGTGCCCTGGATCGCCACTGCTACGCCGAAGCTGTCGGCTTCTCCGCCATCATCGGCGGTGAGCATTTTGATCAGGCCCCAGTTGCCCGGCCCGCCGGCGTTGCGCCCATAGAGAAACGCCGCCCCCTGGTTGATGTTGCCGTTCACGTCGGCCGTCGGCTGACCGACGACCATGTAGTCCCCGCTGACGGCGACGGCCCACGCGAAGGCCGTGCCAAGACCCTCCTCCAGGACCAGCTTCTTCTCCTGCGGCACGAGCACGCTGGCGACCGCGCCGGCCGCGACCTCCGTGTCGCCATCCTGGGCCGCCGCTGGCAACGCCGGCGCCAGAGACACGAGCAGAACCGCCAGGAGAACCAGCCGGAGTAAGACCCCGATACGACGAGAAACGCCATTGTCCTCTTTCATAGCTCTCCATACCCTCCCCGTCGCCGGCGGGAACCCGCAGGACTCCCGCCGGCTCCGGCGCGTTGGCTACTGATACAACTGCTGGATGTAGATGGCGTCGGCTTTGGCCTGGCCGACGACGGAGATGAAGTCAATGCTCAACAGCCCGTCGGTCACGTCCACGTAGCAGACCTTGTCCGGCGCGGCCTTGTTCTTGATCCCGCCGGCCGCGACGTACGGATCATAGTTGGCAGAACAGATCTTGCCCTCTGCCATGATCGTGAACTTGCGCTTGCCGGCCGCATTCCAGTAGGTCTCGGCGTACTTGAACGTTAACCTGTAACGCCCGTTGGGCACGACGAACCGGTAGCCCGGCTTCGCCGCGCCGGTGTAGAGCCGCTCCGTCTGATACAACTTGTCATCTTCCGTGCCGGAGATGAGTGACGAGACGACGCGGCCGACGCCCCCGACATAGCCCCAGGGCGTGGTGCCGGCCAGCCAACTGCGGTCGGCCACCCACACGTTGCCGGCCGTGTCCACGACCTTCGGGCCGGCGCTGTTCACCCGCAGCGCATAGGGCGTGTAGACGTAGGCCGCGCCAGAAAACTTTCCATCCTGCCCGACAGCGCTCAATGCGCCGACGACAACGGTCGCGCCATCTATATCCACAGACCAGCCCATCCCATCGAGGTCACCGCTGGCGCTATCGCTCAGGAGGGCGATTTCGCCCCACTGGTCGGTCCCGCCGGCGTTGCGCGAGTAGACGTGGGCCTCGCCTCCCCTGGTTCTGCTGTAATTCACGGCATGCCCCACCACCACGGTTGCGTCGCTGACCGCAACGTCGGAGCCGTACATCATCATCATCGCGTCTGGATGGACTAACCGTTTCATCTGGCCCCAATTGCCCGGGCCGCCGGCGTCGCGCTCGAAGATGTAGGCTGCCCCAGAGGTTGGGATATCATCCACGGTAGCGTAATAGGCGCCGACGACCAGGGTATTCGCCGCCAGCGCGACCGACGAACCGAACATGGATCCGCTGATGGGTCTATTGGCGACCACCTTTTTGGTTTCGCCCCAGTTGCCCGACCCGCCGGCATCCCGCTCGAAGAGGTAGACGGCGCCGGCCATATCGGTCACGCCGGCAGTCGCGCCGAACGCTCCGACCGCGAGGGTCGAGCCGTACAGGGCTACTGAACAGCCGAAGGTGCCCCGGGGGGCGCTATCGCTGGCAGTGAGCACCTTGACTCGTCCCCATGCGCCCGGCCCGCCCTGATTGCGCCCAAAGATGTAGGCCGCGCCCGGCGGATCGTCTCCGCCCTCCGGCCCGGTCCAGGCTGCGCCCACCACAATAGTTGAGCCGGCGAGCGCCACAGACATTCCAAACAAACCAACTTCTATGCCCGCCATCGTACCGCTGAGGATGGCGGTCTGGCCCCATTGGCCGGCGCCGCCGGCGTCCCGCTCGTAGACATAGGCCAGGCCATCTTCGTCGCCAACCTCTTCGGCGTCGGCATGCATGGCCCCAATGACGAGGGTCGTGCCCTGGATCGCCACCGAATAGCCGAAGTTATCGCCTACGGCGGGTGTGGGGTTGCTGAATTCCTTGATCAGGCCCCACTGGTTGGGGCCGCCCACGTTGCGCCCATACAGGTAAGCCGCGCCTTCATGCGAGGCCATTTCGAGCGCGGAGTAGTCCAGCGCTCCGACCAGCATGAGGTCTCCATCAATGGCGACGGCCCACCCAAACTCATCGCCGTCGTGCCCGTCGGCCGGGAAGACCTTCTTCGCCTGCGGCGCGATGACTCTGGCGCTGACATCCCCCTCCAGCGCGGCTTCCGCTTCCGGATCATCGGCGGCCGCCGGCAGCGTCGGCGCGAGCATCACGATCAGCATGACCAGAAGGATGAGCCGGAAGAAGACACCCGGCCGGCGCGCTATTGAAATACCGTACATGGTTATCTGCACCCCTCGCAAGTAGATAGGACTCCCGAAGTCGTGTTGACTTCGGGAGTATGTGCGTTACTGATACAACTGCTGGATGTAGATGGCGTCAGCTTTGGCCTGGCCGGCCACGGAGATGAAGTCAATGCTCAACAGCCCGTCGGCCACGTCCACGTAGCAGACCTTGTCCGGCGCGGCCCTGTTCTTAACGCCGCCGGCCGCGACGTACGGATCATAGTTGGCAGAACAGATCTTGCCCTCCGCCACCACCGTGAACTTGCGCTTGCCGGCCGCGCTCCAGTAGGTCTCGGCGTACTTGAAGGTGAGCTTGTAACGCCCGTTGGGCACGACGAACTGGTAGCCCGGCTTCGCCGCGCTGCTCCACAATCGCTCGGACTGGTAGAGCTTGTCGTCTTGCGTGCCGGCAATGGCCGAGGAGACGATCCGCCCGATGCCGCCGACGTAGCCCCAGGGCGTCGTGCAGGCCAGCCAACTGCGGTCGGCCACCCAGACATTGCCGGCATCATCCACGACCTTCGGGCCGGCGCTGTTCACCCGCAGCGCATAGGGCGTATAGACGAAGGCCTCGCCGGGATACGTCGTGCCTCCAGATGGGCTAGGGGCGTAGGGCGCGCCGACGACAATGGTCGCCGCATCCATACCAACGCTATACCCGTAAGATTCGATGGTCGCAGGGCCGCTTGGCGGCAGACCGAGGATCTGCCCCCATTCGTTGGAACCGCCGGCGTCCCGCGAGTAGACGCCCACATAGCCCGGTGAGCTCATGAAGTAGGGCATCGTGGCTCCCAAAACGACCGTCGCATCGTTGATGGCGGCGGAAGCGCCCAGCAACGCGATGGGCTGACCGTAGCTGGAGGTCAATCCCTTCACCAGTCCCCAGTTTTCCATGCCGCCGGTATTGCGCTCATAGATGTAGCCCTTGCCACGATATTTGACGCCATCCACGCCGGCGCCGGGCGCGCCGACCACGAGGTTGTTCGCGCTCAACCCGACGGAATAGCCGTAAAAGTCGCCATCGGCGCTATCGCTGGGGACGATCTGCTTGATCAGGCCCCAGGCGTCAGGCCCGCCGACGTCACGCCCGTGGAGGCACACCAGGCCAGGCCCAGGGTTCCCAGACCAGGACAGGAAACCCGGCGCGCCGACGGCGATCGTCGAGCCGTAGAGCGCCACCCTGTGTCCATACAGACTGCCCAACGGAAGGCCGTCCAATGACAACCGCTGGATGAGACCCCAGGCGCCCGGCCCGCCGGCGTTGCGTCCGTACACGAAGACTGCCCCCTGCGGGATATCGGGCGTGTCTTGCCACATCAAAGGCGCGCCCACCACGAGGGTCGAGCCGTGCAGCGCCACCGATCCGCCGAACAAGGGGGGAAAGCTTGCTCCCTCCATGTCCACGGACAGCTTGGCGGTCTGACCCCAGACGCCGGCCCCGCCGGCGTCCTTCTCGAAGACGTAGACCGCGTTTTCGCCGAATGTGCCGCCGAGACCGCCATAAACAGTGTTTGTTGCGCCGACGGCGATGGTCGCGCCGTAGATCGCCGCCGACATGCCGAAGAGGTCGTCTTCTCCGCCGTCATCGGCCGTCAGCGTCTTGATCAGGCCCCAGTTATTCGGGCCGCCGACGTTGCGCCCGTAGAGGAACGCCGCGCCCTGGTGCTTGTTGCCGTTCACCAGGGCTGTCGGCTGGCCGACCACCATGAAGTCCCCACTGATGGCGACGGATGTGCCGAACGCCTCGGCCGTCGTCGGGTCCGGAAAGAGTATCTTTTCCTGCGGTGTGATCTGACTGGCGACGAGGACGTCGCCAGCGGACGCAGCTACTGCGTCGCCCTCCTGGGCGCTCGCCGGCCCGGCCGGCGCCAGGGAAATGATGAGAACTCCGAGAAGGATGA
>CAIQJD010000729.1 GCA_903872005.1 uncultured bacterium
GCCCACAGCCAGGCCTATCTCACGTCTCATCGAAGAGTTTAATAAGCTCCCCGGTATAGGACCCAAGAGCGCACAGCGCCTCGCCTACCATTTACTCCACCGACCGCCGCTACCGCCCCGGCCTGACCTGGTTCTATCTGACCACCCTGCCCGTCCAACTCCTGATCTGGGTCAGCTTGCTCTTCTGGCTGAGCCTGAAACTCGCGACATGGCTCACGCCGGACGCCGGGGGTACCGTGCTGACCGTAGCATCGGTCCTGACCATTCCCTTCATCATCGGAACCATCTCGGCCATCTTACAGTGGTACTACTGCGTCTATCTGGTCACAGACCGGCGCGTCGTCGGCCGCAAGGGCATCTTCAAGGTGAAGCAGACGGACCTGCGCCTGGAAGAAGTCGTCTCGGCCACCGTCACAGAGTCCGGCTTCGTGCGCTATCTGGGCATCGGCACGGTGCAGGTGAATACGGCCGGCCATTCCGGCAGCGTGAAAATGGTAGACATCTCTGAGGCGGACCTGGTGCGCCAGGTCATTCTGGATATTCAGGAGCGGCTGCGACAGCAACGCGTGCAACTGGAATTCGGTGAGATTCGCGACCGGCTGGTGCGCGCGCTGCGGCTATAGGCGCGCGGCGCAGGAGCAGGGATAAGCTAGATGGCGCAGGATGCGAAGAAGGACGACAAGAACAAGAAGAAGGCCGAGCCGTTGCCACGCATTTGGCGCAAGCACGTCTTTGCGCTCATCGGGGCCACAACCACCCAACTGCTGCAGTTGGGCGCCTTGCTGACGGCGCTGATTGCCGGCCTGGCCCTGGGCGGCGCGCAGAACCTGCAACGCACCCAGGCCGGCGCCGTCGCGCTCTGCGGCCTCTGGACCGTGATCCATCTGATCGGAGACCTGGCGCTTGCTCAAAAGGCCATTGCCGACAAGACGCCCCTCTCGCGCCGGCGCGCACTCCTCTCGAAGTTCGCCGCGCCGGTGCAGGTCTTCATCGCCGGCGTCAGCAGCCTCCTCTCCCTGGGCGTCATCGCTCTGCTGGCGATTTCGCTGGTCGCGGACGAACCCTGGCTCTGGGCTGTGATTGCTTCCTACTACTTCTTCCTGGCGTTTTGGCTGGGCATCGAAGTCGTGGACTGGTACAACGACCAGTACATCCTGAAAGAAGATCGCCTCGTGGACATCACGCGCATCCCCATCATCTATGAGCAGCGCACGGAAGCGCCCTTGGCGATGATTCAGAACGCCTCCACCTCGCAGAAAGGTCTGGGCGTGATCTTCAACTATGGCGATGTGACTGTGGAGACCGCCAGCGCGGCGCGGCCCATCCTGTTCGAATTCGTCTGGCGGCCCAAGAAGATTCAGGCCGCCATCTTCCAACAGATTGACGCCGCGGCGCGCCGCAAGCAGCAGCGCGATGGCGAAGAGCGCGCCACTCAGACGCAGCGCTGGCTAGAGGCGTATCACACGCTGACGCGGGGCGTGCGCGAAGTGCGCTATGAGCGCGTGTCGCCGGCCGGCCGGCCCCTCACCCTCAGTTGGAACATCCAGGGGACGCCGGGCCGCCCCTATCGCACCTGGGTCGCCTGGGACATCGTCAGCCGCGCCCAAGACAACGCCTATCCCTATTGGGCGCGGCCCGGCGGGCTTCTGCCCTATGTACGGGAAGATGAGACCGATGGCATCGGCGCCGGCGCGCACGCCATGCGCGGCTGGATGCCGCCAGAAGAAGCCCGCGCCATCTTCTTTCGTGTGGGCATCCTCTTTGAAGGCGAGCTGCCGGCCTATTCCAGCCCGGAAATGATGATCGCCATTGGGCCGGCCGCATCCTCGGCGCAGCCCTGACCCCGCGCATGCGCTGCGGCCAGACGCGGCTCTCTCGCCGCGCCTGGCCGCAGCGCGTTCCGCGCGAACTACGCCGCGGCCAACTCGCGCCGGGCGCGCTCCATGATCTCGGCCAAATGGCGGCGCACATCCTCCGGCAGCGGAGCCACCTCATGCTTGGCGAGGATCTCTTTGGCGCGCCGCGTGGCATGAGCAACGACGCCGGCCTGCGGGTCATCGCCGGTGTTGAGCGCCCGCTCACTGATGGCCGGCGTCCAGATGACGCCCTTACGCATCTGCTTGACCGTGTGCATCTGGCTCAAAAAGACGCCATCGCCCAGGATCGTCTCGCGCATCACGTCGAACGCCAGCGTCTCCTCATCCACCGCCGCGCCATAGATGATATGTTTCATCAGGCTGATCATTTCATCATCCATGACGGCGACGGCAAAGCTGCCGCTCAGGCCGCTTTCCAGGCCGCCGATGCCGGAGAGGATGTCGGCGCCGGCCAGCGCCGGCGTGAAGGCATTGGCGAAGCGCTCGTAGGCATACTGCGGATCCATCTTCGAGGCATGCGAGGAGAGGCCGTAGGCGTCAACGACGAAGCCCAGGCGATGGGCGAGCTGCACCGCGCAAGCGCCGGCCATACCCACTTCCGGCCC
>CAIQJD010000730.1 GCA_903872005.1 uncultured bacterium
CTCGCCGGTGGCGGCGACCTACCTGGGGGACATTGTAGGCGTCGCCGAGCGGCTGGCCGGCAAGGCGAAGGACATTGCCGGCGTGAAAGTTCTGGACGAGCGCACGGTGCAGATCACGATTGATGCGCCCAAGTCCTATTTCCTGGCGAAGCTGACCTATTCGACGGCGGCGGTGCTGGACCGGCGCAATGTCGAGGGGCAGGCGGACTGGCTGAAAGCGCCCAATGGCGCCGGCCCATACCGCCTGACGCGCCAGAGTGACGAAGAAATCGTCATGCAGGCGAACGCCTACTATTTCCGAGGCAAGCCGGCGATTGAGACGATCCGCTATCTCATGCCTACCGGCGACCCTGTCACGATGTACGAGACCGGCGAGCTGGATGTCACGCCGGTGGGGATTGACGATTTCGAGCGCGTGCAGGACCCGGCCAACGCCTTGCATCTGGAGTTGGTCGCCGTCCCCTCGCTCAACGTGCAGTACGTGGGCCTGAACGCCCGCCAGGCGCCCTTCGATGACGTGAAAGTGCGCCAGGCCTTCGCCTACGCCGTCAATCGGCAGGCGATTGTCAACATCTTGTTGAAGAAGAGCGCCCGCGCCGCGCGGGGCATCTTGCCGCCGGGCCTGCCGGGCTACAACGACAAGCTGGCCGGCCTGGACTACAACCCGGAGAAGGCGCGCCAGCTCTTGCGAGAATCGCGCTACGGCGCGCCGGACAAGTTGCCACCCATTGTATTCGTCGTCAATGCCGGCAACACAGAAATGGCGGAAGCATTAGCGGCTATGTTTGAAGAAGCCCTGAGCGTCAAAGTCGAGCTACAGCAGGTGGAATGGCGTTACTTCCTGCGCGACCTGGCTCAGGGGCGCTATGCCATGTTCTCCCTGGGGTGGAGCGCCGATTACCCGGACCCGCAGAACTTCCTGGACATCCAATTCCATAGCGCCAGCAGTGGCAACTACGTCGCGTATCGCAATTCACGCGTGGATACGCTCCTGGAAAAAGCCGGCGTCGAGCGTGACGTTGCCGCGCGCCTGGCCCTCTACCAACAAGCCGAAGAGATCATCGTATCCGAAGCCCCCTGGATCCCTATTTTCCACGGGGTGGACTACATCCTGGTGAAACCCAACGTCAAAGGATTTTCCATTACGCCGCAGGGCATGTATAATGTAGACCGCGCGTACCTGGAAACGCCTTGACATCATTTGACTGGTTTGCCGACAGTGGTGTTGGACCTATCTGTGACCATAGAGCGAGGAGGATTGCATGGGACGGTTGCTGGAAGTGAAGGGTCTCAGAACCCATTT
The DNA here is from genome assembly GCA_903872005.1 of uncultured bacterium. The sequence continues at coordinate 1,304 of CAIQJD010000730.1, forward strand.
CTTCACGCAGGACGGGGTAGTCCATGCTGTCAATGGGATCACGTACTCCGTTGACGAAGGAGAAACCCTGGGAATTGTGGGGGAAAGCGGTTGCGGCAAGAGTGTGAGCGTCATGTCGCTGCTGCGCCTGATTCCCCAGCCGCCCGGAAAAATCGTCGGCGGCGAAGCAATGTTCGACGGGCGCGACCTGCTCCACATCAGCGAAGATGAAATCCGGCAGGTGCGCGGAAACCGCATCGCCATGGTGTTCCAAGACCCCATGACGTCGCTCAACCCCGTATTGACCATCGGCACCCAGATCGGCGAAGCCCTGCAATTGCACCTGGGGATGAACCGGGAGCAGGCTCGCAAGCGCAGCATCGAGCTGTTGGAACTGGTGGGCATCCCGATGGCGGCCGATCGCATTGACGATTATCCGCACCAGTTTTCGGGCGGCATGCGCCAGCGCGTGATGATCGCGATGGGCCTTTCGTGCAATCCTCA
>CAIQJD010000731.1 GCA_903872005.1 uncultured bacterium
CCTTGTTGAACTCGCGGGCGCGGTGCAGCTCGTCGGCGCTCACCGGCGCGTCGCGCAGGCGCGCCAGCTCGCTCAAGATGGCGTCCAAGGCGCCCGGCGTGCGGCCAACATCTACGCCGGCGTAGATGCACATCATGCCGGTGTCTTGCAGATAGAGCGAGCTGGAATCTACGCTGTAGGCCAGCGCCCGGCGCTCGCGGATTTCCTGGAACAGGCGCGAACTCATCCCATCGCCCAGGATGGTATTGGCCATGGTGAGGGCGAACTGATCGGGGTGGTTGCGCTGCAGGCCGGGCAGGGCCAGGCAGAGGTGTACCTGTTCGGTATCCTTGTATGCGAGGTTCACGCGCGGCGCGGTCTGGCGATCCTGGTAGGGCAGGGCCGCGCCGGCCGGCGCCGGCCGCCACGCCCCGAAATTGGCGCTGACCGCGTCCAGGATGGCGGCCGGCTCTATGGCGCCGGCCACGCTGACGACGGTGCGCGCCGGCCCGTAGTGGCGCCCGATGTAGGACTGCAACGCCTCGCGCGTCATGGCTCCGACGGTCTCTTTGTTGCCGATGACCTCGCGGCCGAGGGGGTGCCCCGACCAGTAGAGGTTGTTGATGTTGACCTGCACCATGCTTTCGGGCGAGTCGTGCAGCATGTTGATCTCTTCGATGATGACCTGGCGTTCTTTCTCGACTTCGTCCGGATCCATCAGCGGGCGGAGCAGCATGTCGGAGAGGACATCCAGCGCCAGGCGCGCATGCGGCTGGGCGACTTTGATCCAGTACATGGTCATCTCGCGGCCGGTGCCGGCGTTCAGCAGGCCGCCAATGCCCTCCACGGCCTCGGAGATGTGCCGCGCGGTGGGCCAGTGTTCGGAGCCTTTGAAGAGGATGTGTTCCAGGAAATGGGCGGCGCCGGCTTCGGCGTCACTTTCAAAGCGGGAGCCGGCCGCCAGGAAAATGGAGACACACACCGATCGGACTACCGGCATCGGCATCGTCAGGACGGTCAGGCCATTGGGAAGGACGGTTTTGCCGTAATTCAAGGGGTTGCACCTCGTATTTCTGTGAGCAGAGTTTCCGCCTGGTTGCGCCACTGCGGACTGTCGGTCAGGGTCAGGAATTTTTCCAGGGCCGCGATGGCTTCCTGGGTCTTGCCGGTCTCTTTGTACACATAGCCCAGCCCCAGGTAGACCTCGGCCAGGTCCGGTTTCTTGGCCCTGGCGGTCTCAAACTCGGTCAGGGCTTCATCCCATTTGTTCTGTTGCACGTAGACGCCGCCCAGGTTGTAGTGGATGTCGGCGTCGTCCGGCTTGCTTTTGAGCGCCTCGCGGAACTGCTGCGCGGCGTCGTCCAGCCGGCCCATCTGATAGTAGACGACGCCCAGGTTGGAGAGGATGTCGGCGTCACTGGGTTTCAGGGACACGGCCTTCTTGTAGGACTGTTCGGCTTCGGCTGAGCGGCCCTGATCGGCATAGACGTTGCCCAGGCGGAAGTGCGCTTCGGCCAGCTTGGGGTCCAGGGCGATGGCGGCCTTGAATTCGGTGATCGCCAGATCGTAGTTGCGGGCGTCGAAAGCCTGTTTGCCGGCCTCCAGATGGCTGGCGGCATTACCGCCGGCCGGCGCGCCGGCAGCGCAGCCGGCCAGCAGCAGCGCCAACATGGCGACGCTGATCCAGATCACTCCCCAACAGCTACGCCTCATACTCTCCTCCTTCGCCAACGGTAATCTGGCGCCTTGTGCGCGTCTGGCCGGTCGCCGAAACGCCCTCCAGGGGCCAGGCTACGATCATGCTCAGCCGCCCTGTTTGGGCTGGAGCAAGACGATTTGCGTCTCTTCGGGCAAGGACGCGGCCGTGACTTTGAGCATTTCAATCGGATCGGGCGCCGGCGCTCCCATCTCTTTCAAAAAGGCGCTGACCGGCTCCAGTGGCAGGGTCGTCTGCGGCGTCTTGTAGTGGATCGGGATGACGATCTTCGGCTCCAAGAGGCCGATCACTTCGGCCGCTTCGGCCGGGCGCAGGCTCTGCGTCCCGCCCACCGGGATCAATAAGACGTCCACATGGCTGAGGGATTCGACTTGCGCCTGGGTCGGCACATGGCCCAGATCGCCCAGGTGGCAGACGTTCAGGCCATCGAACTCGAACATATAGACGGTGTTCGGCCCGCGCAGCGCGCCTTTCTTGTTGTCGTGAAAGGTCGCCGTGCCGGTGATGAAGACGCCCTTGATCTCGTATTCGCCTGGGCCGGCGATGACGAACGGCTCGCCCTTGCACCCTTGCACATAGTCGTGGTGCGGATCGGCGTGGCTGACCGTTGCCACATCCGGCTTCAAACGCGGTAAATCGTAGCCAGTCGTGTTGTCGTATGGGTCGGTGAGGATGGTGATATTGCGATCGCGCAGCCGGCAACACGCATGCCCAAACCAGGTGATATCCATGATGTGCGAACTCCTCCGTACACCCGGATTATACTTGAAGTTGGCCGATATGAAAAGCATGGGCCATTACATATATCGGCGCAATCTCGGCGCGCGACAACCTGACGCTTACCCACTTTTCAGAAATCGGACGCGGACAAACGCGAGCAGACGCGGATTTTTCGGAATGAAGAGGTCAGGCAATCCATGGATCGCACCGGTTCGCGCGAGACGGTCCTTTCCTTTACATGACTGTATCTCGTCCGCGTCCAATCCAGGTCGGGTAAGAATCGGACAGCGACCGATTGATTTTCTCTCGCAGCAGCCGTATAATCTCCTCTGCGCCGCGTGGGCGTGGGGCCGATGGGGCGAGTTCCCTGGCCCACGGCTATGGCTACTCAGACGCAATTTTTCGCGTCTGGTTACGCGCATCATCAAGTATGTCTATTATATATCAATGCGGGGAGAAGCCAAGATGTCGCCCTTACGCGCGTTCGTCGCCGGCATGAAGCAGGAATCCAATACGTTCGTCCCTTTCCGCTGCGGCCTGGATGATTTCCGCGCCGGCCTCTATTTCGTCGAAGGGCCGGCCCTGGAGGCGACCTTCGCCGGCCGGCAGTTGGAGATCAGCGGCATCTGCGATGCTTTGCGGCCGGCCGGCTGGGAGATCGTCCCCGGCGTTGCCGGCGAGGCCGTGCCATCCGGGCCGGTGGAAGACGCCGCTCTGGCCTGGTTTCTGGCGCAGTGGCAGGAGGCGCTGCGGGCGGCCGGCCGCGTGGACGCGGTCCTGTTGGCGCTGCACGGGGCCATGGTCGCCGAGCATAGCGACGACGCCTGCGGCGACATCCTGGCGGCCATCCGCCGGCAGGTGGGGCCAGATGTCTTCGTCGGCGCGACCTATGATCTGCATGCCAACATTACGCGCCGCATGCTGCGCCACGCCGACGCCTTGATCGGTTTTCACACGTACCCGCATGTGGATCAGTATGAGGTGGGCCTGCGCCTGGGCCGGCTGGCGCGGCGCTGGGCCGCCGAGGGGCTGCGGCCGGCGCAGGCCGTCTGCAAAGTCCCCATGCTCGTTTCGCCGGGGATGCAGTCCACCGCGGGCGGGCCATTCGCGGAGCTGATGCGCCAGGCCATCGCCCTGGAAGCGCAGCCCGGCATCTTGAGCGCCTCCCTCTTTCCGGTGCAGCCCTGGCTCGATGTGCCGGAGCTGGGCTTCGCCGCGCTGGTGGTCACGGAGGGCGACGCCGACCAGGCGCAGCGGGAGGCCGACGCGTTGGGCCGGTCGGCCTGGGCCAGTCGCCATGCCTTCGCCCTGGATGCCCTGCCGGCCGAGGCGGCCATCCGCGCTGCGCTGGCGACGGAGGGCGGGCCGGTGGTGATCGCCGACCTGGGCGATGGGCCGGGGGGCGGGGCCGGCGGCGATAGCACGGCGCTGCTGCGCGCTATGTTGGCGCAGGATGCCGGCGCGGCCGGGCCGGCGCTCCTCTCTTTGACCGATGCGCCGGCCGTGCAGGCGGCGCAGGCGGCCGGCGTCGGGGCGACGATCCGCGTCGTCGTGGGCGATACGGTGAGCCGCGGCTTCTTCGAGCCGACGCCGGTGGCCGGCCGGGTGGCCTATCTGGGCCGGCCCGGCTATCGCGCCTACAAGGGCGAGACGAACATGGGGCCGACGGCCGTGCTGGATGTGGCCGGCGTCTTCCTGCTGTTGACCGAGAAGCCGATTTTGACGGTGACGCCGGACCCGTATGAAGCGGCCGGCCTGGATCCGCGCCGCTGCAAGATGGTGGTCGCCAAATCGGGGGCGCAGTTTCGCGAGACCTTCGAGC
>CAIQJD010000732.1 GCA_903872005.1 uncultured bacterium
AGAGCCGTGACCAAGTACGTGGGCGTGTCGGCCCAAAAGGTGCGATTGGTGGTGGACGAAGTGCGCGGCATGCAAGCTGTCCAGGCCCTTGACCTGTTGAAGTTCATGACGCAAGCAGCGGCCAAGCCGGTGGAAAAGACCGTGCGCTCGGCGGTTGCCAATGCGGAAGAGAACTTCGGCATGAACCGCGCCGATCTGGTGGTGTCGCAGATTTTCGCCGATGAAGCGCCGACCCGCAAATGGCGTCGCTTCGGGGCGCGCGGGCGCTTCAAGCCGATCTTGAAGCGGGCGGCGCACATCACCGTCATTCTGGAAGAACGCGAAGCATAACCTCCGGCTCAAGGCCGGCAAGCAAGGTGTGCGTGTACGTGTAGGAGCAAGTAAGGAGGAGCGATTTGGGGCGCAAGGTTCATCCGATTGGCTTTCGCCTGGGCATCATCAGAAACTGGGATACACGGTGGTATGCCGAGGGCGGAGAGTATGGCGATCTTTTGCTAGAGGACCGCAAGATCCGCATGGCGATTCGCGGCGAAATGAAAAACGCGGCGATTTCGCAGGTGGAGATTGAGCGCTTCCCCAAGCAGGTGTCCATCACGATTCACACGGCCAAGCCGGGCATTATCATTGGGCGCAAGGGCGCCGGCGTGGATGCGCTGCGTAAGCGGCTGGAAACCATGACGGCGAAGAAGATCCGCGTCGAAGTCGAAGAGATTGATAAGCCGGAGATGGACGCGCTGTTGGTGGCGGAGAGCATTGCGGAGCAGTTGGAGCGTCGTGTCTCGTTCAAGCGGGCCATGAAGCAGGCCGTGCAGCGCGCCATTCGCAGTGGGGCGCAGGGCGCGATGATCACCTGCTCCGGCCGGCTGGGTGGCTCAGAAATGTCGCGGACAGACAGCGTGCGCTTTGGCCGCGTGCCGCGCCACACGCTGCGGGCCGACATTGACTACGCTCACAGCGAAGCCCTGACAACCTTCGGCCGCATCGGCGTGAAAGTGTGGATCTATCGGGGCGAGAAGTTGCCTGAGAGAGTGGATGCAACGCCTCCGGCGCCGGCAGCCAACTAGCAGGAACGTTACAATAGGGGTAGCGCAGGCCAGGACTGGCCCGGCAGGGCTGGCGCGACTGGGGTGCGCGGTGAAGTGAGCGTCATTTTTTCGTCCCGCTTCGCCTCGCCGGCCTGTGGCGGACAGCGCGAAGTGAAGGAGTGGGTCTTATGTTGATGCCGAAGAGAGTGAAATACCGCAAGACGCATCGCGGCCGCATGAAAGGCACCGAAACGCGCGGCACCGCGGTGTCGTTCGGTGATATTGGATTGCAGGCGTTGGAGCCGTGCTGGATGACGAGCCGGCAGATTGAAGCGGCCCGTCGCGCGATCGTTCACCATGTGAAGCGCGGCGGCAAGGTTTGGATCCGCGTCTTCCCGGACAAGCCGATCACCAAGAAGCCGGCCGAAACCCGCATGGGCGGCGGCAAGGGCGCGGTGGATCAGTGGGTTGCGGTGGTGCGGCCAGGGCGCATGCTGTTTGAGATTGGCGGCGTGGGCGAGGAAGTGGCGCGCGAGGCGCTGCGCCTGGCTGCCATGAAGCTGCCCATCCAGACGCAGGTCGTCATCCGCAAGGATGTATTGGGGGAGGGGATCTGATGGAAGCTGCAGAGATCCGTGGAGCCATCAGCGGCATGGAGCAGGGCGCTGCCCTGCGCGACCTGCACCGCCGGCTGGACACGCTCTATCAAGAGCTGTTCAATCTGCGTTTCCAGTGGGCCACCCGCCAGCTCAAGAATAGCGAGCGCCTGAAAGAGGTGCGGCACGATATCGCGCGGGTGAAGACCATCCTGCGCGAGCTGGAAGGAGGCAAGTGAGCATGGAGACGCGTAAGCGAACCCTGACCGGTCGCGTGTTGAGCGATAAAATGGACAAGACGGTGGTGATCAAGGTCGAGCGGGCCTTTGAGCACCCCCTGTACCGCAAGGTGGTCTATACGTCCAAGAGGTATAAGGCGCACGACGAAGACAACGCCTGCCACGTGGGCGATCTGGTAGTCATCCGGGAATCGCGCCCCATGAGCCGCGAGAAGCGTTGGGTCGTCGAGAAGATTCTGGAGAGGGCAGATCAATGATCCAGCAAGAGACGATCCTTACGGTAGCGGACAATTCCGGCGCCAAGACGATGCTCTGCATTCACGTCATGGGCGGCGCGCGCCGGCGCTATGGGCGCATTGGCGACATCATTGTGGCGGCGGTGAAGGTAGCCTCCCCCACAGGCGCCGTGAAATCGGGCGATGTGGTGCGGGCCGTGATCGTGCGGACGAAGCAGCCCTATCGCCGGCCCGATGGCTCGTACATTCGTTTTGATGACAACGCTGCCGTCATCTTGGATGACCGCAGTAACCCGAGGGGGACGCGTATTTTTGGCCCGGTGGCGCGCGAGCTGCGTGACAAAGGGTTCATGAAGATCGTATCGCTGGCCCCCGAAGTGCTGTAGCCGGCAGAGGTGATGGGAAATGGAACGGATTAAGAAGGGCGATACCGTTGAAATCATCAGCGGTGACCATAAAGGCGAGCGCGGCCAAGTGCATTCCGTACAACCGGGGCAATCGCAGCATCATGGCGTTGCCTGGCCGGATAGCGACAAAGATACGGTAATTGTCGCCGGCGTGAACTTGATCAAGAAGCACCAGCGGCGCACAGGCGACGTGCGGACGCAAATTGGCATCATCGAACGGGAAGCGCCGGTGCCGGCCTCGCGCGTGGCGCTGGTGTGCAAGAATTGCGATAAAGCGACGAAGGTGGGCATCAAGATCCTCGCGGATGGCAGCAAGACGCGCTACTGCAAGCATTGCGGCCAGAACATCGAGTGACTGCACGGCGCCCTTCGCGCCCATCGGATGTTAGGAGTTGGCTATGCCGAATCTGAAGGAAAAATACCGCCAAGAGGTCGTGCCGACCTTGATGCGAGACTTCCAGTATCATAATGTGATGGAAGTGCCGCGTCTGGTCAAGGTCGTAGTCAATATCGGGCTGGGAGAGGCGTTGCAGAACGCGAAGGCGTTGGATGCGGCCAGCGGTGACCTGGCGCTCATCGTGGGACAGAAGCCTGTCATCCAGAAGGCCCGTAAGTCTATTGCCACGTTCAAGCTGCGCGCCGGCAACCCGGTAGGGGTCAAAGTGACCCTGCGCGGCGGGCGCATGTACGATTTCCTGGATCGCCTGCTGAATATCGCGCTGCCGCGGCAACGCGACTTCCGCGGCATCTCGCCGGACGCTTTTGATGGGCGCGGGAACTATACCTTGGGCCTGCGCGACCAACTGGCCTTCCCGGAAATTGACTACGACAAAGTAGACAAGCTGCGCGGGTTGGAGATCACGATCGTGACCACCGCCAAGTCGGATGAAGAGGGGCGCCAGCTCTTGAAGCTGATGGGCATGCCCTTCGCGCATCCGGGAGCTTAGTCCACCAGACGGGCCAGACCCGTCGCACAGGCGCTATTGGGGGTAAACTGTGGCAAAGACAAGTATCGTCATTCGTGAACAGCGTCGAAAGTACCCGACTCGCGTGCGGAATCGTTGCCAGGTGTGCGGTCGGCCCAGAGGCTACATGCGACGCTTCAAGCTGTGCCGCATCTGCTTCCGCCAGATGGCGTTGGAAGGGCAGATTCCTGGGGTGACCAAGTCGAGCTGGTAAGCCTGCCGGCGCAAAAGCTGGAACTGTTCAGTAGTTTGGAAGGAGATTGATGTCCATGGTGACAGATCCCATTGCGGATATGTTGACTCGAATTCGCAACGCGCAATTGGCGCACCAGGCCTTCACCAGTATCCCTGGGTCGAAGATGAAGGAAGCGGTGGCGCGCGTGCTCAAGGAAGAAGGCTACATCGAGAGTTTCGAGGTCATTCGGGAGAGCATCGGCGCCTCGCTGCGCGTCTATTTGCGCTACGGCGAAGGCCGCCGGCCGGTGATCACAAGCCTTGAGCGCGTCAGCAAGCCGGGTCGCCGGGTCTATGTGAACCGGCATGAAATCCCCTGGGTGTTGAGCGGCATGGGCGTCGCTATCCTCTCCACCCCCAAGGGCATCATGGGCGACCAAAAGGCTCGCAAGCTCGGCGTCGGCGGCGAAGTGTTGTGCTATATCTGGTAGACAGATAGCTGGCCCCATGACCTGGCGCGGCGTGCGGCCGGCCAGGCGTATCAGGGCTGTCCAGTTGGAGGTGCAGAAGTGTCTCGTATCGGGCGAATGCCGATTGAACTGCCGAAAGGCGTCAAGGCTGAGATAGATTCTCAAACGAATAGCGTCAAGGTCAGCGGCCCCAAGGGGACGTTGGAGCGCGTGTTCCATCGGGAAATGACCATCGTGCAAGAAGGAACACAGCTCGCCGTTACCCGACCGTCGGATGCGCGTGACCACAAGGCGCTGCACGGCCTGACGCGCGCCCTGTTGGCGAATATGGTACATGGCGTGTCCCAGGGGTTCGTGCGGAAGATGCAAGTGATCGGGGTCGGCTATCGCGCTGACCTGCGAGGCGACTCGTTGGTGCTCAACGTGGGCTACTCGCACCCGGTCGAGATTCCTGCCCCGCCGGGGATCAAATTCAGTGTGGAAAAGGGCGGCCGCGATTTCGCGGTGGAAGGCATTGATCGCGAGCTTGTCGGAGAGGTGGCGGCCAAGATTCGGGCTGTGCGCCGGCCGGAGCCTTACAAGGGCAAGGGTGTGATGTACGCCGACGAGAAAGTGCGGATCAAGGCTGGCAAGGCCGGCAAGGCTGCCAAGTAGTATAAGGTCGCCACGCAACCGCCATTGGTGCAGGTCAGAGGGATGGCCTGAGCTGTCGGTTGAGCCGACATCGCGGAGGACTAGGATGAGTAAAGAAGAAAAGACCCGTTTGGCTCGAAAGCATCGCCACCAACGCGTGCGCCTGACCGTAGCCGGAACGCCGGAGCGCCCGCGCCTGAATGTCTTTCGCAGCTTGAATCATATTTACGCACAAGTGATTGACGACAGTTGCGGAAATACGCTGGCTTCGGCCTCGACCATTGACCCGGCCTTGCGGGATCAGGTCAAGGACATGACCAAGTCGGAGCAGGCGCGCGCCGTAGGCAAGGCTGTGGCCGAGCGGGCGCGGGCCAAGGGCGTCACACTGGTCGTGTTTGATCGCGGTGGATACCCGTATCACGGTCGGGTCAAGGCGCTGGCCGAGGGTTCGCGCGAAGGCGGTCTGGAGTTCTAGGAGGGGACGCATGCCGAGGAAGGACAGAGAGAGAGAACGCGGGCGCGAAGCAGAAGTGCTTGAAGAGCAAGAGAAACTCGACGAGCGGGTGATTCACATTGCCCGCACGGCGAAGGTCGTCAAAGGCGGCCGGCGTTTCAGCATCCGCGCGGTAGTCGTGGTCGGCGATAACAGGGGCAACGTGGGCATCGGCGTCGGCAAAGCGCACGAAGTCCCGGATGCCATCCGCAAAGGCTCCGAGCAGGCGCGCAAGAACATGCGCCCCGTGGCGATGGTGGATACGACGATCCCGCACCTGGTGATCGGGCAGCATGGGGCAGCCGAAGTGATGTTGCGACCGGCCTCGCCGGGCACCGGCGTCATCGCCGGCGGCGGCGTGCGCGCCATCATCGAAGCGGCCGGCTACAAGGACATCCTGACCAAGTCATTGGGCAGCGCCAACATCTTGAACGTGGCCTACGCAACGTTCAAGGCCCTGAGCCAGCTCAAGCAGGTGGATCAGGTGGCGGCGCAGCGCGGCATCAGCGCGGCGCGTGTCCTGCCTTACTGGAAGCGGAGAGATGCCCATGTCTGAGAAACGCCTACGCATCACATGGGTCAAGAGTACCATCGGGGCCAAAGAAGACCAGAAGAAGACCGTGCGCGCCCTGGGCTTGCGCCGGCGCGATCAAGTCGTGGAACATGCGGATACGCCGTCGGTACGCGGCATGATCCAGAAAGTGATCCACCTGGTTACAGTGGAAGAAGTGGAAGGTTAACGCATGAAGCTGCATGATCTTCAGCCTATGCCAGGCTCGAGCAAGAATAGCAAGCGGGTCGGGCGCGGCTCTTCGTCCGGGCATGGCAAGACCGCCGGCCGGGGCGTGCGCGGCCAGAATTCCCGCGCCGGTGGGGCGAAAGGCCCATACTTTGAAGGCGGCCAGTTGCCGTTGGTGCGCCGGCTCCCCTTCAAGCGCGGGTTCAACAACATCTTTCGGGTCCAGTATGCGCCGGTCAACGTAGAGCGCCTGACCGTCTTTGAGGCGGGCGCCGAAGTGACCCCGCAGATGATGGTCGCCGCCGGCTTGCTCAAGTCGGTCGCGCAACCGGTGGTGGTGTTGGGCAACGGCGAGTTGGATCGCGCCCTGACCGTCAAGGCGCATCGGTTCTCCCAGTCGGCGCGCGCAAAGATCGAAGCCGCCGGCGGCGCAGTGGAAGAACTGCCCTTGTCAGCGTAACTGACATCGAGCTGGCCGGCGCCCGGAGCGCCGGCGGCGAGGGAGTGGAGGCCCCCTTATGATTCAAGCGGTTGTCAACGCGTTCAAGCTGCCCGACCTGCGGCGGAAGATCCTCTTCACGCTGGGGATCTTGCTCATCTATCGGGTGGCTTCGCATGTGCCGGTTCCAGGTGTGGATGCGGCCCGGTTGGCTACGTTGTTTCAGAGCAACCAGTTGCTGGGATTGTTGGACATCTTCTCCGGCGGAGCCATGGCGAATTTCTCGGTAATGGCGATGGGTGTCTATCCCTACATCACTGCGTCCATTATCCTGACCCTGTTGCAGCCGTTGATTCCGAAGCTGGAAGAGCTGGCCAA
>CAIQJD010000733.1 GCA_903872005.1 uncultured bacterium
TCGCCGCGCCGCGACTCGGGGATGGATAGCCCTGTCTCGCAATCGTAAAAGTCCATATTGTTCAAGACAGAGAAGATCTCAGCATGGCTATCTATCAAGCCGAGATCGGCCAATGTTTGGTATTCGTGCGTATAGATGTTCACGGCGTAGGGTTGCAGATCGCGCCCCAACTGCCAGGGGAGCCGGCTTTCACGCGCTTGCTCCAACAATCCCCTGGCCCGCTCATCCCATGGAATCATGACCGCCCGCGTATCATTTTCGACCAACTTGAAGCGTCTGGCAGCGGCGCGGAATTCGAAAACAGCATCGTCCAGCCCCATCTCCTTCTCGAAACAGGTCACAATGTCCTTGCGGTCGAAAGACCCGGGATCCTGCACATTGTAGAGCCTCTTATAGTATTCCGCAATGGCGGCCGGGCCAATCGGGTCCGGGTATTCGCTCAAGATCAGCCGGGCAACCGCGGCGCCCGCCTCAATGTACGCCGGCGTACGCTCAACGAACTCGGAGTCCGGCTCGAAGACGAATAGCTCGCCCTGGCGCTTCTGTCCCTCGCGATTGACCCGGCCGGCGGCCTGAATGATCGAATCCAGGCCAGAAATGGAACGATATCCAACCGGAAAATCCACATCTATGCCGGCCTCCATGATCTGAGTCGAAATGACGCGGCATGGCTGTCCAGCAAGCAGCCGGGCGCGAATCTCCGCGATGACCGCCTTGCGGTGTGCGGCGCACATCAAGCTGGACAGATGGAAACGCCCCCCTGCAGCCAGGCCGTCGAACAACCCCCTGGCGTGCCGGCGGGTATTGACGATGCAGAGCGCCTGCAAATAGCTGTTCATGCGCTCGATCACAGCGTCGTCGGCAAGCTTGCCCACGTTGCGCACATGGACGCGCCGGTAGAGCTGATAAACAGTCTGATATTCTTGCGCCAGCTCCAGGGGCTTCGCGTCGGCCGGCAAGAAGCGTTGTATCTCCGGCTGCGTGGCAGAACAGAAGAGCGCCGACGCGCCATAATTTCTGACCAGCTCGTGAACAGCCAGGATGCAAGGCTCCATGTAGTCACGCGGCAGCATTTGAGCTTCATCGAAGATCATCACACTCTTCGCCAGGTTATGCAGCTTGCGACAGCGAGACGAGCCATCGGCATACAGGGACTCGAAGAACTGGACATTGGTGGTAACAATGATTGGCGCGTCCCAGGGTTCGGCCGCCAGCTTCAGTTTACCCAGGACGGTGTTGGTCTGTTCGTCAGCCTCGGCCCAGTCGCTCTGCCGGCGAGACGACTCCCAGTCGAAATGAGAGTGATGCTCCAGCACATTTTCATAGCCCAAGACGCGCTTGAACTCCGTGGCATTCTGCTCGATGACGCTGGTATACGGGAGCACATAGACGATACGCTTCAGGCTGTGTATCAAGGCATGGTTCAGCGCGAAGCCCAGAGCGGCGAAGGTCTTTCCTCCGCCGGCGGGAGCCGTCAGACTGAAGAAGCCCGGCGGCTCAACGGATCTGGCGATGCCGGCTTGCAGGATTTTGGCGCGCAACTGATTGATCAAGCCTTGCGGGCTGCCGAAACCATCCCAAAAATGATTGAATGTCGCCGCCAGGGCGGGGATATCAGCGTAATCTCCATGCGGCTTCTTGCCGCCATTCGTGAATATCTCTGTCTCACGGAAGTCCGCATCCACCAACGCCGAGTAGACCATGCGGGTGAAAAAGGCCAGCGAGAACATACGCTTTTGGGGAGTCAGGCGAATCGGGAGATGGGCCGGCAAAGAGATCACGGTGTGGTCAATCTCGGAGTGATAAGCGCTATAGTCTTCCGGCGCCACCCTGAGACGCGCCCGCAGCGTACTCTCGGCATCGCTATCCCTGGGACCATCATAATCTGGCAGGCCCCCGTGATGGCCGGCAATGCAATATGCCAGTATCGTCCCCAACATCCGCTGAGGGGATTGGCGCAACAGCTTGACCATCTCTTGCGCGCCGGCGGTGGAATGATCCACGCGCGCCGGCGCGCCGCTCAGCCGGCGCTGAAACGCGTGCGCGTATTTGCCGATGTCATGCAGCCGCGCGGCAGCGGCCGCATAGGCCGAAACCTTCGCATCCACGCCCAGGTCGAAGGCGAGCTGCGCCGTGTTCGCCAGGTGATCTCGGAGCAACGGCCATTCGGCCTGATCGTCGCCCATCGCATGGGCGAAATATGTCTGATTTGACACCTACTCGCCATACCTCTTTGCGGCTTGTCGCATCTCTTCTGCTACCTCCGCGCGCAGAGCGGCCGGCTCCAACACCTCGCACTCTGGCCCCCAGCCGCGAATCCAGGACTTCATCTCCAACGGCAGCGCCACGCGCACGGTCAGCCGGCAGCCTCCATCGGCTTCCTCGACAGTCTCCTGGGAAGGGTGCCAGATACACTCGCGCACGCGCCGCGACACGGCCGGCGCAAAGCGCAAGACAACAGTCTGTAGCTTCTGTCCGTACATCACGCCCCAGGCGCTTTGCAGCAGCGTCGGGCCATCGAAGACGATGGGCAGATCGAAGGATTCGTCGAGGAGATCCGCCTGACTGATGCGCTCAACCTTGAAAGTGACAATGCGCTCGAAATAGCTGGCGTGGCCGATGACATACGTGGCATAGCCGACGCACGACGGCTCGATGAAGTAAGGACACAGGGCGTAGTCATGAACATTGTCGCTGCTCGCTGAACGGTACCAGATACGCACTTTGCGCCGCAATGCCCAGCCGAGGGTGATGACGGCGAAGACGGCGTCAAAGGATGGGGCCGCCGGCTTGTAACGCATCGTCTCGACGGTGCGATAGACATGTTCGCTAATGGGCGGCGGCAAAATGGCCGCCAACTTCTGCAGGCCGGCGTTGATACACGGCACGCTCTCGTCGGCATAGCGGGAGAGAAGCCGAGCGCCCAGGAAGATGGCGGTAGCTTCGCGCAGATCGAACTGCACAGGAGCAAGATTGTACGGCGTGCCGGGCATGATCTTCCAACGATGATCGTCCTCAATCAAAGGCACGCGCATCGGTTCAGCCTGCAAGTCTTGCAGATCACGCTGAATGGTGCGTTGTGTCACGCCACAATCGCGAGCCAGTTCTTTCGTTGTCCTTCCTTGCGAATGGGTATAAAGCAGAGTCGCGAGCCAACTCAGGCGCTGCGCCTTGTTCCTGATTAACGATCCTGGCA
>CAIQJD010000734.1 GCA_903872005.1 uncultured bacterium
CCGAGGCCCCCGGCGTGTCGGGGTATGAACAGGCCGTGCGCCAGATCATGCGCGAGGAGTTTCCGGCCGGCGTCGTCATCGAGCAGGACAAGATGGGCAGCATCATCGGCCGGCTGGACGGGACGCAGGCGCGGCCGAAGGTGATGTTGGCCGGCCACATGGACGAAATCGGCTTCATGGTGCGCCACATCACCGACGAGGGCTTCCTCAAATTCGTGCCTCTGGGCGGTTGGTGGGAGCAGGTGATGCTGGCGCAGCGCGTCCTCATCAAGACCCACAAGGGCGATGTGCTTGGCGTCCTGGGAGCCAAGCCGCCGCACCTCCTCTCCAAAGATGAGCGCGGCAAGATGGTCGAGAAGCGCGAGATGTACATGGACATCGGGGCGCGCTCGGCGGCCGAGGTGAAAGAGGCCGGCGTGCGGATCGGCGACCCCGTCATCCCGGTGAGTGAGTTCGCCATCCTGGCGAATCCCAGGACCTATCTATCGAAAGCATGGGACGACCGCGTCGGCTGCGCGCTGACCTTGCAGGCGCTGCAGGCGCTGGCCGGCGAGGCGCACCCCAACACGCTCTACGGCGTGGGCACCGTGATGGAAGAAGTGGGGCTGCGCGGGGCGCGCACCAGCGCCTTCACCATCGCGCCGGATGTCGCCATCGTCCTGGAAAGCGACATCGCCGGCGATGTGCCGGGCATCAAGCCCGAAGAATCGGCCATCAAGCTGGGCCAGGGGCCGACCCTGTTCATGTATGACTACGCCATGATCCCCAACCTGAAGCTGCGCGATCTGACCATCGAGACGGCCCAGGAGCTGGGCGTCCCCTTGCAGCTTTCGGCGATGGAAGGCGGCGCGACCGACGGCGCGGCCATCCATTTGAACGCCAGCGGCGTGCCGACGGTGGTCATCGGAGTGCCGGCGCGGCACATTCACAGCCACGCCAGCATCATCCATCGCGATGACTATGACGGCGCGCTCAAGCTGATCATCGCCCTGGCGCGCCGGCTGGACGCGGCCACGGTGGCCGGCCTGACCGCGTGAGCCGGAGACGCGAGCTGGAGCCAGAGGCAAGGTGATGCGACGCTGGAGCGCCGATCGCCTTGCCTCTGGTTTTATGTGGCGCATGCACGTGACGCCCGTGATTGACAAAGCCGGCGACGCGCATATACTGTGCCCGAAGGGGCGCACGCGGCCGGCGCGAGCCGGCAAAGCTCATCCCCGGACATCCCATGATGAGGCAAGGCCATGCGCTACGAACTGACGATCCCGGCGCGCGTCAATATCCTGGGCAATCCCTCGGACGCCGTGGAGGGCGACCATTGCACCATCTCGGCGGCCATCGGACTCTATGCCGGCGCGTTCCTGGAGCCGGCCGAACAGACCGCCATCGAGGTCTGGAGCCGCGACGCGCAGGGCCGGCTCAACCGCGAGAGCAGCGTCGCATATCCCCAAACGCCCCCTTACGCCTACGACGGCGACCGTGATCTGATCAAAGCCGCCATCAATCGCCTGTATGCCTACAGCCCCGAATTGCGCCAGAAGTGGTCGGCGCGCCGACCGCGCATCGGCGCATGGACCGATGTGCCGCGCCAGGGCGGCCTGGCCGGCTCGACCCTGCTGGTGCTGCTGACCCTGGGGGGACTGCGCGCCCTGTACGGCCTGGATGCGCGTTTCCATAATGACTACCTGCTGTGCGAGATGGCGCAACGCATCGAGGCGAAGGAGCTGGGCATCACCTGCGGATTCGCCGACCGCTACGTGCCCCTCTTCGGCGGCCTGGCCTATCTGGACTATCGGGGCAAACTCCTGCACCGGGACATCGGGCAGGAGCCTTACGTCACCTACGAGAAACTGGATGCCTGGGCCCCTGACCTGCCGTTGGTCATTGCCCACACCGGCGTGATCCGCGATTCCGGCGACGTGCATGGGGTCATGCGCCGCTGTTACCTGCAAGAATATGATGCGATGCTGAACGGCGGGGAACGCCGGCCGTTCATGGTGCGGATCATGGAGGCGGTCGGCGCGACCGCCTGGCGCGGCAAGATCGCGCTGTTGCACGGCGATCTGGTCGCCTTCGGCAAGCTGATGACCGAAAACCACGCGTTGGTCAACGAGATGATGGAGTATTGCGGCTTCACCGAAGGCGCCGGCTGGGCCAACAACGTGCTGATTGAAGCGGCCATGGCGCACGGCGCGTTGGGCGCTAAATTGACCGGCGCCGGCGGCGGCGGTTCGGTCTTCGCGGTGGCGCAGCCGGGCGCAGAGGAGCAGGTGGCGGAAGGCATCCGCCAGGCCGCCGCGGCGCGCGGGCTGACGCGCGCCACCGTCTTCCTGACCCGTCCCACATCAGTTGGCCTGCAAATTACTGCTCTCGAATGAGGCGCGGAGCGCCGCTTGAGCAGATCACCCTATCATTGCGGAAAAGAGGAACAGGCGTTGCAAGGAGTCATTCTGGCGGCCGGCAAAGGCTCGCGGCTGCACCCGATCACCGTCAATCGTTCGAAGGCCATGTTGCCCATCGTCGGCCGGCCGATGGTCGAGCGGGTCATGGAAACACTGTGGACCAATGGCGTCCGCGAGTTCATCCTCGTCGTCAGCGATACCGATGCCGAGGTGGTGCGTTACTTTCAGACTGAATCGCAGATGCAGGCCGACGTGCAATTCGTCACCCAGCGCGAGCGCCTGGGCATGGCGAACGCGCTGCAACAGGCCGCGCCGCTCATCCGCGGCGACTTCGTCTTATCGGCGTGCGATAACCTGGTCTCCGAGGCGCATGTGGCCGAATTGCTGAACATGCACCGGCGCTTGGAGGCGATTCAGGGCACCCTCAGCGTCATGCGTATCCCGGAGAGCATGTTGGGCCGCACCGGCATCGTCGAGGTCAAGGATGGCTGGGTGACGCGCATCCTGGAAAAGCCCAAGCCGCAAGATGCTCCCACCAATATCGCCAGCCTGCCGCTCTACGTTTTTAAGCCGGCGCTGTTGGAATACCTGCCGCGCGTCAAGCCGTCGTCGCGCGGCGAGTATGAGCTGCAAGACGCCGTGCAGATGTTGATCGAGGAGCGCGGCCATGTGCAGGTCGTCTTCGTCCCCGGCCGGCTTACGCTGACCGGCCCCGAAGACCTGTTGGCGATCAATCGCGTCTATCTGCTCAACGGCCACGACCGGCCGCAGATGGCCCCTTTCACCGTGGGCAACAACACGCACCTGATCACGCCCCTCCGCATTGAGCATGGCACGACTATCGGCGAGGGGTGCGTCATCGGGCCGCGCGTCTATATCGAGCGCGATTGTCATATTGGCAACAACGTGACCATCAAGGATGCGGTGGTGTTGCGCGAGTCGGCGGTGCCAGACGGCGCGATGGTGGTCGGAGAGGTGATCTCCTGAGCCACGCGCCGGCAAGCCCCTGGCGCGGGAAGGCGAGGCATGCGCGGGCGCTGGTGGGCGCTGGGCGTCTGTTGTCTGGGCCTGTTGGCGGCCGGCTGGTGGGCCGGCGCGCCGGCGCGGGCCGGCGATAACCTGCTGATCAACGCGGGCTTCGAGGCCGGCGCGGCATCCTGGGCGGGCGTCAGCGCCAGCGTGGCGACGCCCGTGCATGGCGGCAGCAAAGCCGCCGCGCTGACGTGCAACGCGGCGTGTCTGATGTGGCAAAATGTCGCGGTGGAGCCGGGGGCCAGTTACAGCCTCAGCGCCTACGTGTGGAAGAATACCGCCGGCAATTCCAGCGTGAAGCTGAGCGTCGGCTGGCTCAGGGCGGATGGGACGTTGCTCAGCGAGATGGATTCCAGCCCCATCACGAGCAATCAGGCGGCCTATCGGGCGCTGAACCTGGGGCCGCTTTCAGCGCCGGCCGGCGCGGCTCGCGCCAGAATTGCGCTGCGCCTGAGTTCTCTTGCCGGGTCGGCGACAGTCTATTATGATGATGCGGCCTTCTTCTGCGCCGGCTGCCAGCCGGCCACCGCCACGCCCACGCGCACGGCTTCGCCCTCGCCGACGCCCAGCGCCACGCCATCTCCCCGGCATACGCCCACGCGCGCCGCGACGGCCACCCCGACGAAGACGGCAACCGCCACCCCGACGGGGACGCCGACCGAGACTCCCACTCAGACGCCGACAGAGACGCCGACCGCCGCGCCGCCCTGCTTGAACCGCTTGCCGCTCATCATGCAGGGCGGCGCGCTCAATGGGTGAACGTAAAGGCCGGCGCGCGTC
>CAIQJD010000735.1 GCA_903872005.1 uncultured bacterium
CGACGACCCGACTCCGGTCGCCGGTCACGTCGCCCGAATTGGCGTAGTGCAGAATTTGGGTGCGCGTCGCGCCGAGTTCTTTGCCGGCCGCCAGCGCAGCAATGACCGGCCCGCCGCCGCAGGCTTCCGTCTTGCCGGCCTGCAGGGCGCGCCCCAGGCCAGCCATATCATACGCCTGCACGAAGTCCAGCGCCGATTGATCGAGCTTGCGCGCCTGGTCGCAGGTGTAGAAATGGGACAGGTCGGTGCTGGCAACCAACAGGACGCGCCGGCCGCTCTCGCGCGCTGTCGTCGCCGCCGCCTTGCCCAGCTCCAAGCAGAATTCCAAGGATTGGTCGGCCATCATGATGGGCAAGATGTCGAACGCGCCCAAGATGGTCTGCAAGAAGGGAAGCTGGATTTCCAGAGAATGTTCATCGTCGCGCTTGATGACGCTCAGGCGCAGGTGGTCATCCAGGCGGTCCACCATTTCCTGGTTCAGCGCCACCGCGCCCAGGGGCGTGCTGTAAGCCGTCACGCCGGCCAGAACCGCCCCACCCAGCGCCAGATAGCCGCGATGGATGGGCGAGAAGAGGATGACGGTATCATAGCTCTGCCCGACAAGCTGAGCGTAAGCGTGCGCGGCCACCTGGCCCGAATAGACGTAGCCGGCGTGCGGCGCGACCAGCCCGATCGGCCGGCCCAGCGGCCTGGGCGGGACACTGGATAGATACTCTTCGATGGCCCCACGCAACGCCGGCGCGCTCCCCGGATACCATGCGCCGGCAATCGCCGAAGGCCGCGTCCCCTGCAATGGAATGTGCGCCATCAGGATCGCCTCACAGCTCAATCTTCCGCGGCGTCACCCGGCACTTCTCGGCGCGGATGATCGCCTGTATCTGCGCAACCGTCTCCTGCAATTCGCAATGGCTATTCACCACCACGTAATCGAACTCGCGCATGCGCGCCATCTCGGCGCGCGCCATATCCAGCCGCCGGCGCAACTTCTCTTCCGTCTCCGTGCCGCGCTGGCGCAGGCGCTGAATCAACTCCTCTTCCGACGAGGCCATCAGGAAGATCAAGACGGCGTCCGGCTCCAACGCCTTGATGGTGGACGCGCCCTGCACATCCAGGCGCATCACTACATCAATGCCACTGGCAAGCGCCTGCTGCACCTGCCGGCGCGGGATCCCCTTGTACTCGCCATAGACGGTGGCATGCTCCAGCAGCTCGCCGGCGGCAATCATCCGCTCGAACTTCTCTTTGCTGACGAAATGGTAGTCCACGCCCTCCACTTCGTTCGGCCGGCTCGGCCGGCTGGTCGTCGTCACCACGAAGTGGAACGGCAGCCCCATCTCTTTCATGCGCCCCACCGTAGCGTCCTTGCCGACGCCGGATGGCCCGGAAATCACGATGAGCAATGGATTCATCCGCTTCACGCGAGCATAGGGATCGTCGGCGTCGCCGGCCGGCGAGACGACCGTCCGCCCATCCTGTTCGTCCTTCCCATAATTGTCCGTCATACGCCGCCTGCGATGAAGTTTTGCATTGCGTCCAGGGCAATTGTATAATAGCCAGCGAAATTGATGACTGAGGTAAGCTATGCCGATTTACGAATACCGTTGTAACAGTTGCCGCCGGCGCGTCAGCATCTTCTGGCGCTCCTTTGCCGCGGCCGAAGCGGGCGCTCCGCAATGCCCGCGCTGCCAGGGCCACGATTTGCAGCGCCTCGTCTCACGCGTCGCTGTCCTGCGCTCTGAAGACAACCGGCTAGATGACCTGGCGGATCCCAGCAGCCTGGCCGGCGTTGACGAAAACGACCCCAAGAGCATCGCCCGCTGGATGCGGAAGATGGGCAAGGAGACCGGCGAAGACCTGGGCGCGGAGTTCGACGAAGTCGTAGATCGCCTCGAATCCGGCCAAAGCCCCGAAGACATCGAAGGCGCCATGCCCGATCTTGCCGGCGGCGATGCCGCCGGGCCGGCCGACCTGGACTACTGATCGCCGGCCGACGCCCGCGCCTCACCTAGAAGCGGAAGAAGCTATCCACGCCCAACACGAAGACCGTTGCTCCGCCTACCTGCACTTCCACGGGCGTGGGCATATACAGTTCGCCCGGCTCCATCACAGGGGGCAGCGGGTTGACGAACTGCGTGCGGGTGTGGCACCCTTCTTTGATGAGCTGTAGCACTTCCTCCACTTTGGCGTCATCCGCGCCCACCAGGATGGTCGCGTTCCCTTCGCGCAGGAACCCGCCGGTGGTGCTGATGACCGTGGCGCGATATCCCCGACGCATTAAGGAATCCACCAAAGCATTGGAATCATCGCGGTTCACGATACTGAGGATGAGCTTCATAGTTGCCTCCTGTTCGAGCTGAGCTTGTCTCGAATGCTTGCGCGGATCATGCTTTGGATGACCTCGATGTCCTGCAGCGCATCGAGGATGACCCAACGCGCCGGCTCGGCCTGCGCCAACTCTCGATAGCCGAGCGCCACGCGCTGATGATACTCCAGTTGCTTGCGCTCCATGCGGTTCCATTCGGCCAGGTTGCCGCCGGCCTTGCGCCGCAACCCTTCTTCTACCGGCAAGTCCAGGTAGAACGTCACTTGCGGCCACAGATCGCCGGTCGCGAAGCGGGTGATGATCCGCAAGGTCTCCAGATCCAGACGGTGTCCATAACCCTGATACGCCAACGTGGAATCCGCGAAACGATCACACAGCACCACTCCGCCGGCCGTCAGGTGCGGCCGGATGACCTGGTTGACGATCTGCGCCCGAGCCGCCGAGAAGAGGAGAATCTCGGCGCGGGCGTCCATTTCGGTGTGCGCCGGCTCCAACAAGATGCGGCGCACCTGGTCTCCGATGCGCGTGCCCCCCGGCTCGCGCGTCGTCAATACGTCGTAGAGATCCGGAAGAGCACACGTCTGAACTCCAGTCACATTCAGAAATCTCGTATGCCGTC
>CAIQJD010000736.1 GCA_903872005.1 uncultured bacterium
CTGACGACCAACTCACTCTCACCACCAATGATGCGAGTTGCCCTTAGCGGGCAACTCGCATATAATTGCAGAAGAAGCCAACGCACTTTAACAACCTTCAATATTGCACGCTGCACTTTCTGAGAGCCGGTCTGCATACGACTCGCTGAAGAAAGGATGCTTAAGGCTTGGACAAGCTAAAAATCGTCCTGTCTGAACACGCTATCCTACGGCAAGCGCAAAGGAATGTCTCGGACTCGGATCTCGAATACGTACTTCTGCACGGAACCGAGATATGCACAGGCGGATCGCGCCAGGTAATGCTCCTGGACAAGGATATCCCATCAGAAGACCGCAACAATCCGAACGTAACACGCCTCATTGGCGTCACGTTGATATTCCCACATGACAGCTACCTGATAGTCGTCACGGTCTACCGAAGCCGAACGTCATACAAAGATGCCAGGCGGAAAGCAAAGTATCTACGAGAGATGGCCGCCTGAGTCCGTTGCCATAGAGCGGCGCGAAGCTGCCCGCAGGCCGGCTCTCATAAGGTGCAGACAAGCCTCAATGCTTGCGTCTGGGCGTTCCATTCATCATTTGCAGCGAAGGTCAAACCAGCATGAAACTCAGTCTCGTCGTCTCGCTCCCCGATGTCGTCTATGGCCCGCTGGCGCTGTTGAGCGGCTCCTTCGAGGAGAAGCTGGCCAAAGCCGCCGGCCTGGGCTGCCAGGGCGTCGAGCTGATGGCGCGCGACCCGGCCAAACTGGACGGCGCGGCCATCGCCGGCGCGTTGCGCCGCCATCACCTGGAAGTCTCGCAAGTCGTCACCGGCGAGCTGTTCGGCGTAGATGGCCTGGGCCTGGTCACGTCCGACGCGAGCCTGGCGGCGCGCAGCCTGCAACGCGGCAAAGAAGTAGTGGACTTTGCGGCGCGCTGGGGCGCGCTGGTGAACATCGGGCGCTTCCGCGGCCGGCTCGATTGGGTGCAGGGCCAGCCCGACCGCTACGCCTACGCCCTGCAGCGCATCCGCCCGCTGGTGGACTACGCCGCCGGCAAAGGCATCCGCATCGCCTTCGAGCCGCTCATCCGCTACGAGTGCGACTTCATCCACAGCGCCCAGGACGGCCTGCGCTTCCTGCGCGACCTGGGATACGCCAATGCCGGCCTGATGCTCGACCTCTTCCACATGAACGTCGAGGACGCCTCCATCACGGGGAGCCTGCGCGAGGCCGCTCCCTGGGTCTGGCACGTGCATCTGGCCGATAGCAACCGCCGGCCGTGCGGCCAGGGGCATCTCGATTTCGGCCCCATCTTCGCGACCCTGCGCGAGATCGGCTATCAGGGCTACGTCTCGGCCGAGCATCTGCCGCTTCCCGACCCGGACAGCGCCGCCGCGTTGACCATCCGCCATGTCCAACCATACCTGTGAGCCGACCGTCGCCGTCATCGTCACCGTCCTGAACGAAGCGCGCGCCATTGGCGAGCTGCTGGACACCCTGGCCGGCCAAACGCGCCAGCCGGATGAAATCATCATCGCCGACGGCGGCTCCACCGATGGCACGCCCGCCATCATCGCCGCCGGCGCCGGCCGGCTCCCCATCACCCTGCTCCATTGTCCCGGCGCGAATATCTCGCAGGGGCGCAACGCCGCCATCGCCGCGGCGCGCAGCGAGATCATTGCCGCGGCCGACGCCGGCGTGCGCCTGGGGGCCGATTGGCTGGCCCTCCTGACCGCGCCCTTCGCCGCGCCGGACCCGCCGGACGTCGTGGCCGGCTTCTTCCTGCCCGACCCGCGCAGCGCCTTCGAGATCGCCATGGGCGCGACGGTCCTGCCGCGCGCCGCCGAGATCCAGCCGGCGACCTTCCTCCCTTCCAGCCGCTCCGTGGCCTTCCGCCGCGCCGCCTGGGAACGTTGGCCCTATCCCGAATGGCTGGACTACTGCGAAGACCTAGTCTTCGACCTGGGGCTGCGCGAGCTGGGGCAGCGCTTCGTCTTCGAGCCGCGCGCCGTGGCCCATTTTCGGCCCCGCTCCAGCTTCCGCGCCTTCTTCAAGCAATACTATCGCTACGCCCGCGGCGACGGCAAGGCCGATCTGTGGCGCAAGCGCCACGCCGTCCGCTACATCACTTATCTGGTCGCGTTGCCGGCGCTGCTGGGCCTGGGCATCGCCGCCTCCCCCTGGTGGCTGCTGGCGTTGGCCGCCGGCTTCGCCGCCTACCTACGCACGCCCTACCGCCGGCTCTGGCCGGCCCTGCGCGACCTCCCCTGGGGCCAGCGCGCCCACGCCCTGCTCCTCCCGCCGGCCATCCGCGTCGTCGGCGACGTCGCCAAGATGTGCGGCTACCCGGTCGGCCTCTGGTGGCGCCGGCGCCATCGGGACGAGCCGGCCATCCGCTGGCGCGCTGCCCTGCGCGCCGCACAAGAGTGAGCGCCTCACATTTCTCATCGCACGAAGGGAGACTGACCATGGACGAAGCCACGATCATCGAAGCCCTGAATGGCCTGGCGACTTCAACGCTGCACGAGGTCATGGACAAGCGCAACACCCTCTGGCCCAGCATCCGCCCCCTGTGGCAACCGCTGCGCCTGTGCGGGCCGGCCTTCACCGTGCAGGGCCGGCCGGGCGACAACCTGGCGGCGCACTGGGCGCTCTCCGTCGCGCCGGCCGGCGTTGTCCTGGTCATCGCGACCGAAGGGGACTCGCACTGCGCCGGCTGGGGCGAGATCACCACCATTGCGGCGCAGACACGCGGCCTGCGCGGCCTCATCACCGATAGCGCCGTGCGCGACACTGAAGCCTGCCGGCGGCACGGTTTCCCCATCTTCTCCCAGGGCATCTCCATCAAAGGCACGTCCAAAGCCTATCCCGGCGCGCTGAATGTCCCGATTGTCTGCGCCGGCGCGCTGGTGCGGCCGGGCGACTACATGGTCGCCGATGAGGATGGCATCGTCGTCGTGCCGCGCGAGCAGGCCGAGACCGTAATCCAGAAGGCGCGCCAGAAAGAGGCCAAAGAGGCCGAGATCATGGAGCATCTGCGCGCCGGCGCGCTGACCATTGACGAGCTGGGACTACGGGGCAAGCTGCCCTAAATTTCCTTCCTGGACTTCGGAAGTCTAGCATCACAATGAGCGAGGGTTTCCCGTGAAGTTGGCGGTCAACTATTCTCCGGCTGCAATAGATCTGTTGCGCGCCGGCCTGGTTCGTTTCGACCTGCTCAAATGCCCTGCGTGGCCCCAATTGATGGAGACGTTGGCCGCGATATACCCTTTCTATGTGCATTTCCCGCTGCGGGCTGGCGCCGGCATCGGTGAGGCCCTGGATAGCGAAAAGCATGGGCCGGCAGACTGGACGCAGATCGAGTCGGTTCTGGCGTCTACCAACACGCCGTTGGTGAACTTGCACCTGGAACTCTTGCCGGCGGAGCATCCCGACATTCCGCCGAACACGACAGACCCGGCGCACATCGAGCGCCTGACGCGCGACCTGATCAGCGATGTGCGCGCAGTGGTCGCCCGTTTTGGGCCAGAGCGCGTCGTCATCGAGAACGATCACAGCGGAGGCCGCAATCTGCCGGCGGCCTATCGCCCCGATGTGATTTGCCGAGTGGTCGAGGAGACTAACTGCGGCTTGCTGCTCGATGTAGCTCACGCCCGCATTGCCGCCGGCCACCTGAATGTGGATGTGCGGCAATACATCGAGGCGCTGCCTGTCCAGCGAATTCGCGAGCTACATATCACCGGCGTGCAATACTTCGGGACGGCCTGGGTCGAACGTCTGCGCCAGGCCGGCGAGGACGAGAACACTATCCGAGTCTGCGCCGGCCGCTGGATGGATCACCTGCCCATGACGGACGAAGACTGGGAGCTGGCCGCGTGGGCGTTAGAGCGCGTTCGCAGCGGGGCCTGGTCACAGCCGGGGGTCGTGGCCTTTGAGTGTGGCGGCGTCGGCCCTTTCTTCGGAGCGATGACGGACGACGCGGCGCTTGCCAGAGACATCCCGCGTCTGTATGCCCTGGTGCATGCGGCGGAAGGCGAATCGTCTGTCAGCCTGACGCGGCTCCTGGCCGGCATCAGCGAAGACCAATTGCACAGGGAAGTGGATTTCGGGCCGGCCGTCGGAAACGAAAGCTGGTGACCAAGCCCTGCAATACCTTGTAACTGGGAGTAAGCGATTATGAAAGCTGTCCAACTCATCCAACCCGGCCAACCTCTGGAGCTGCGCGACATCCCCATCCCGGCCATCGGGCCGCGCGAGGTCCTGGTGCGGGTCAAAGCCGCCGGCATCTGCCGCTCCGACATGCACTACCGCGCCGGCGTCTCGCCGGTCTCGCCCCTGCCGATGACCCTGGGCCACGAAGTGGCCGGCGTCGTCGAGCGGGTCGGCGCGGAAGTCAGCACCCTGGTCGCCGGCGACCGCGTCTGTCTGCACTACCAGCTCTCCTGCGGCGACTGCGAATACTGCGTCCGCGGCACAGAGCAATTCTGCCGCAGCGGGCAGATGATCGGCAAGCACCGGCCGGGCGGCTACGCCGAGTACATCGCCATCCCGGCGCGCAACGCCTTCCGCCTGCCGGCCGAAATCCCCTTCGTCCAGGGCGCGATCATGATGTGCTCCTCGGCCACCGCGCTGCACGCCCTGAAGAAGGCCGAGATTCAGCCCGGCGACTCGGTCGCCATCATCGGCGCCGGCGGCCTGGGCATGTCGGCGATGCAAATTGCCCACGCTTTCGGCGCGCTGGACATCTTCGCGGTGGATATTGACGACGTGAAGCTGAGCATGGCCGCCGGCTTCGGGGCCATCCCGATCAACAACCGCCAGACCGACGCCGTGGCCGAGATTCGCCGGCTGACCGGCGGGCGCGGCGTCAACGCCGCCGTCGAGCTGATTGGCCTGCCGGCGACCATCCGCCAGGCCATCGAGATGCTGGCGGTGCAGGGCCGCGCCGTCGTCGTCGGCCTGAGCAAAGAGCTGGTCTCCGTGGATCCCTACAACGAGCTGGTCAATCGCGAGGCCAAGCTGATCGGCTGCTCGGATCATCTGGCGCAAGAGATCCCCTTCTTGATCGAGCTGACGCGGCGCGGCAAGCTCGACCTGTCGCATGTGGTCACGCAGACATTGCCGCTGGACGCCGGCGCGATCAACGCCTGCATGGATCGGCTGGAGCGCTTCGGCGCCGGCCAGGTGCGCGCCGTCATCACGCCGGAAGACTGACCCGGGACGTCATCCTTTCGCAGACAGGAGAGGCTCGCGTGACTACCTATACACAGGAGATGGGCAAGTTCTTTGCCGAGATGACGCTGGCGGACATCCCGGCCGATGTGCGCCGCATGGCCCGAGTCTGCTTGTTGGACACGGTGGGAGTCATCCTGGCCGGCCAAGACTTCCTCCAGCGCGACGGGAATGATCGTCTCGCGCGTTACTTCGCCGAGATGCCGCCGGCGCAGGAAGCGACGGCGCTGGGCTTTCATCGCCCCGCCTCGTTGGAGACGGCCGCCTTCGTGAACGGCTTTCTTGCCGAAGTGTTGGACTGGCAAGACACCAACATGCCGGCGCGCATCCATAATGCCAGCGGCGCGATCCCGGCCGTCCTGGCGGTCTCCGAACGCCGGCGCTTGAGTGGGAGCGCCGCGCTGCGGGCCATTGTCGCCGCCTATGAAGTCGGCACGCGCGTCGGCGTCGCCATCCAGCCCAGCCATTGGTACAACGGCTTCCAGGCTACTGGCAGCATCGGCGCGATCGGCGCGGCCGCCGGCGCCGGGGCGCTGCTGGGCTTCGACGCCAACCAGATGACGGCCGTCCTGGGCGTGGCCGGCTTCATTGCGCCGGTCTCCAATGGCGACGGCGTGTTTCACGGGTTCACCATCAAGCCGGCCCACGGCGGCATGGCCGCCCAGGC
>CAIQJD010000737.1 GCA_903872005.1 uncultured bacterium
CCGCGCCGGCGTCGGCCGGCCCCTGCATCTCTTCCGTCAGATGCCCTTTGAGATTGTACAGGAGCGCCACCCGCATCGTCAGCGCGCTCCTTCAATCATGACCAGGCCGGCCAACTCTGCTTCGGTCACGCCACCGTTATGGCCGTTATGCCCATGATGCCCGTTATGCCCGTTGTGCGCCGTCGTCTTCTCAGCCGGCGCCTTGCGCGCCGACGTCCCGCGCTGGTGGCGTTGATGCCAGTCTTCCGGGACGATCGTACGCGCCTCGCCGGCCAACAAGCCGGCCACGCCGCCCTGCTCTTCCTCGGCGCGACGCGCCTGACAGTAGGCGCAGTGGCTCGGATCGTGCGACTGATACTGCGCCGGCTGGGTGTACGTGGTGATGAAGCCTTCGTAGTTCCGCACCACCACGCGCTTCTCGGACATAGACAGCATATAGTTGGGCAAGATCGGTATCTTGCCGCCGCCCTCCGGCGCGTCGATGACGTAGGTAGGAATCGCGTACCCGGACGTGTGCCCACGCAGCGACTCCATGATCTCCATCCCCTTTGCCACCGGCGTGCGGAAATGGCCCGCCCCGCGCACCAGGTCACACTGATACAGATAGTACGGCCGTACGCGATGGCGCGTCAGCTTGTGCGCCAACGCCATGATCACGTTCGGGCAATCATTGACGCCGGCCAGCAACACTGTCTGGCTCCCCAGCGGGATGCCGGCATCAGCCAGCCGCCCCAGCGCCGCGCCCACTTCCGGCGTGATTTCCTTCGGGTGGTTGAAGTGAATATTCATCCAGATCGGATGATACCGCTTCAACATCGAAGTCAATACCTCGTTGATGCGCTGCGGCAAGAAGACCGGCGTGCGCGTCCCGATGCGAATGATCTCGACGTGCGGGATCGCCCGCAGTCGAGAAATGAGATTCTCCAAGACGCGCGGCGCCAGCATCAACGGATCGCCTCCCGACAGGAGCACATCGCGGATTTCCGTCGCGCCGGCGATATA
Organism: uncultured bacterium; assembly: GCA_903872005.1. The sequence goes on from CAIQJD010000737.1 coordinate 1,003, forward strand.
CTCGATCTGCCGGTCATAGTTGCTGGTACCGAATTGTGCGTGCGAGTCGCCCACCATACGGTCACGCGTGCAAAACCGGCAGTAGCTGGCGCACTGCGTCGTCACCAGCATCAAGGCACGGTCCGGATAGCGATGCACGAGGCCCGGCACGGGCGAGTGCGCATCTTCGCCAAGCGAATCGGTCATCTCCGCCTCGAACGGCATCATCTCATCCGCTGTCGGGATCACCTGCCGGCGGATCGGACAATTCGGATCGAGCGGATCCATCAGGCTGGCGAAGTATGGCGTCACCTCGACGCGAAAACGCCCAGGGAAGGTCAAGCCAGCCATCTCACTTTCGGTGAGATGAATAACCCGGGCGAAATCTTCTACGCTATGTAGGCGATGGCCCAGTTGCCAGCGCCAATCATTCCATTGTTCAGGAGGCACATCACGCCATGGACTGGGAGGCCTCCAGGTACCGGGGGGTTCTTCGAACTCGCTCGCCATTGTTATTCTTCGAGACTCTCCTTTTCCTAGTGTCAACGGGTACCACCGCTTCCGCCATTATTCTACAGTATCCGATTTTGGTTGTCAACTATTCCCGGCGCGAACTACGCCGCCGGCGGCGTTGCGCTCGGCCGGGCAAACAGCGTCGCCAACTGCGCCACGCCATTCGAATCCGTGATCGCCAACACTTCGTCGCCCTCTTGCAGTTTGGTATCCCCGCGCGGCACCACCACCTCGCCCTGGC
>CAIQJD010000738.1 GCA_903872005.1 uncultured bacterium
CCGACCGACGCGGCGCCAGCCGAGACGCCGGCGCCGCCGCGCGCCGGCCGTGCCCGCCGCGTGGGAGCCTCGATTCGTTGGGTCTTTCTTTTGGCCCTGCTCATCCCACTCCTCGTCGCCGGCGTCATCCTCGGCTACAACTGGTACCGCGCCCGGCAAATCGAAGCCGGCTTCCGCCAGAGCTACGAAGAAGCGGTCAGTCAGTATAATATCGCCCGCACGACCACCGACCCGGCCGTCGCCAAGGCAGCCCTGAGCAAAGCGGACGCGCTGCTCAGAGAAGCGCAGGCGGTGCATTCCGACGATCAAAGCGTGGTGCGGCTGGGGAAAGATATTCTGGCGCTGGACGATAAGCTGCGGCTGGTGACGCCGGTCTACTTCATGGCCGAGCTGTATCGCTTCGTCAATCCCGGCAGCGCGCCGCGCCGGCTGGCAGTGGCCGACCGCGATCTCTACGTGTTGGATGCCGGCGCCAGCGTCGTCACGCGCCATCGCCTGAACAGTGTGGGCGATGGGCTGGAACGCGGCCAAGAGATCGCCGAAGTGGTGCGGAAGGGCCAGCAAATCGGGACGACCGTCGTCGGCAATTTGATTGACCTGCTGTGGATGCCGGCCGATGGCGACTGGAAGCAAGACGGGCTGCTCATCCTCGACGCCAGCGGCCACCTGATCATCTACAATCCCACCGTCGGCCTGAGCGCGGTGACGCTGGGCGGCAACCTGAAGTCGCCGTTGGTGATGGGCGCTTACAGCGGGGCGCGTCTCTACATCCTCGATGCCGGCGCCGGGCAGATCTACCGCTATACGGCCGGCGCCAATGGCTACGCCGACGCGCCGGACAAATATTTCCCGGAAGGCACGAGCATTGACTTGCTGCCGACGCGCGACATGGCAATTGATGGGGATATCTGGCTGTTGTATACCGATCGGATCGAGCGTTACCAGAAGGGGACGCCCTTCGCGTTCCAAATCAAGGACCTGGACCAGCCCTTCAGCAGCCCGGCCGGCATCTTCACGACGCCCGAAGAGGGCGCCAACCCGGTGCGTAACCTGTACATCACCGACACCGGCAATGGCCGCATCGTGAAAATCTCTAAAGATGGCCGCTTTGTGCGCCAGTTCCGGCCGCCCGAAGGCCGGCAATTCACCGAGATCCACGATCTGTATGTGGATGAAACGCACGGCCGGCTCTATTTCATCGCCGGCGGCTCGCTCTATTTGGCAGATGTGCCCCAGGGGGAATAGGGCGTAGCGGCCGGCAGCGTCACCTCGAAGACCGTCCCCTGATTGGGGTCGCTCTGCACGTTCACGCGCCCATGCATCTGCTCTACCAGTTGTTTGACGATGTACAGGCCGACGCCGCTGCCAGGAATTTCGTGGCGCAGGGTGTTGCTGCCGCGGAAGAAGCGCTGGAAGAGCGAGGGCATGTCTTCGGGCGCGATGCCGATGCCATTGTCGCGCACGCGCACGCAGACCTGACCTTCGCGCCCCAGGGCCTCCAGACGCACGCGGCCGGCGCCGCCGGCCGGCGTGAACTTCACGGCGTTGCCCAGCAGATTCGCCAGAATCTCCATCAGCCCGCGCTTGTCGGCGTGTACCGGCGGCAACGTTGCGGGGGTCTCGCTATCGAGCTGAATCTGGCGCGCCGCCGCCTGGGGCGCAACCGATTCCAGGGCCTGGCGCAAGATCGGCGCCAGGTCGAGGGCTTCGATGCGAAGGCGGTAGGCGCCGCTTTCCAGCCGGCCCATGGTGAGTAACTGCTCGACCAGCCCTTTCTGCCGATCCATCTCGGCGCGCAAGATCGTCCAGTAGCGCTGCGTCTCCGCTTGGCTCCCGCCCTCCTGGATCAAATCGGCCATGAGCATCATCGTGGAGAGGGGCGTGCGTAGCTCATGCGCCGCCCGATTGACGAAGTCGGCCTGCATCTGTTCCAACATAGCCCGCTCAGTCACATTCCGAATGACGATGAGCGCCTCGTCTTCGCCGCTGCCTACCAGGCGCGCCTCATACGCCTGATCGTCCTGCGGCGACGGCAAGCGGTACTCCACCGTCCGCCGCTGACCGCTATCCAGCGCCTGGGCGACGCGTTGGAGCAGCAGATCGGCAATCTCCGCGGGGAGCCAATCGGCCAGGTTTTGCGCGGCGCGGTCGCCGGCCGGCGCGCTGATGCGAAACTCGTTGCCGGCCTTGCAATCGAGGATCGCGCCGCGTCGGTCGACGCGGAAGATCAGGTCGGGCAGCGCGTCGAGGATCGCTTGCGTGCGGGCCTGATTCTGGCGCAGGGAAAGCTCCATGCGCTTGCTCTGCAGG
>CAIQJD010000739.1 GCA_903872005.1 uncultured bacterium
AGAATCCCGACAGCGGCGCGCCGGACTTCGCCGGCATGATTATGGAGCCGATTCAGGGCCACGGCGGCTGGGTCATCCCGCCGAAAGAGTGGCTGCACGAGATGCGCCGCATCTGCACCAAGAACGGCATCCTGCTCCTCTTCGACGAGATCATCACCGGCTTCGGGCGCACCGGCTCCTGGTTCGCCTCGCAGACCTTCGACGTGATCCCCGACATCATGGCCGTCGGCAAATCCATGGCCTCCGGCTTCCCCATCTCCGCGATGGTGACCACGCCAGAGATCGCCGAAAAGTGGGGATCGGCGCAGCACAGCAGCACCTTCGTCGGCCACCCGGTGGGATCCGCCGCGGCCCTCGCCAGCATCGCCGACCTGGAAGAGAAGAACCTGGTGCAGCGCAGCCGCGAGCTGGGCGCTTATTTCAAGGACGCGTTGCAGCAAATCCAGAAGGGCCATCCCATCATCGGCGATGTGCGCGGCGTCGGCATGATGGTGGCTGTGGAGCTGGTGCTGGATCGCAAGACGAAGGCGCCGGCGGCGGATGCGGCGCACCACATCCTGGAGAAGTGCCACAATCGGGGCGTCTTCGTGAACAACCTGGGCGGCACGTTCCACAACGTCTTCAAGTTCACGCCGCCGCTGGTGATCACGCAGGAGCAGCTTGACTTCGCGCTGAAGGTGTTCGATGAGACCGTCGGCGCGGTGGAAGAAGAGCTGTCTATCCGGTAGGGCATCGCGCATGAACCTCCCGCAGGCTGTGAGCCTGCGGGAGGTTAGCTATTCAGCCTGGCTGACCACGTTGATCTCGCTCGCGCCGGCGGCGCTCCGCCCGGCGCAGCCAGTCCGATAGATGCGCCAATTGACGGATACGCTGCGCCGGCGTCAGTCGGCTGTAGATTTCGATTTGGCGCGGATCCACTTCGGCTATTGCGCCGGCGATGATGCGACGCGTGTCTTCATCCAGCCGGTCTCCGGGCTCGCTTTGATCTGACAAAGGATGCACTTCCATAAACAACTCTGATACCCGCCCACCTGCTGCCTTCTATCACGAGTATTATACGGGCGGCGTCGCTCCACGTCAACAAGCCCTCCATCAAGAAAGGACGTAATCAATGAAAGAGAACATAGCCAGGCTGCTCGCCGGCGTGGACGCCGGCAGGCTTCAAGAGCGCCTCCTCACGATGGTCCAGATCCCCAGCCTGACCGGCAACGCGCGCGCCATGGCCGAACACTACGCGGCGCTGCTCCAATCGGTCGGCGTGCCGGCGCAACTGCGCCCCCTGGCCGGCCTGCCCAACAGCCCGGGCGTGTGGGGCTATTGGAAGGGGCGCGGCGGCGGCCCGACGCTGCAAATGGCCGGCCACCTGGATACCATCCACACACCCCACGTGGCCCCTTACGCGCAAGATGGCCGCGTCTACGGGCGCGGCGCGGCCGACATGAAGAGCGGCCTGACCGCCATCGTCGAGGTGATCCAGGTGTTGAGCGAGGGGGGCGTGCAGCTCCCCGGCGATATTCTGGTGACGGCCTACGACATGCACGAGCATCCGGTAGGGCATGGCGAGGGGTGCTTTGACCTCATTGACGCCGGCTTCGTGGGCGATGCGGCCCTGGTGGCCGAAGGGCCGGACGATGAGCTGGCGATTGCCGGCAAGGGGACAACCATCTTCGATATCGAGATCGCTTCGCCGGCCGGCTCGCCCCACGAGCTGCACACCAAGCCGACCCAGACCAACCCCCTGCATGTCGCCGTAGCCCTGGCCCAGCGTCTCATTGCCTGGGGCGTGACATTGAGCAAGATGCCTATTGAGCTATTGGGCACGGAGACCCTCTTCTTCAGCCAGATGCACGGCGGCGACTTCTTCAATCGCCTCCCCGGCTCGGTCGTCATCGGCGGCACGCGGCGCTTCGCGCCCGGCCGGGGCATTGCCGCGGTGCAAAAAGAGCTACAGGACATGGCCGATGCGGCCATCGCCGGCACGGAGCTGACCGCCAAAGTGACCTTGCAGCCGATGCGCGAGGGCTTCCGGCAGACACCGGACAGCAAGATCATCGGCGCAGTGCGCCAGGCGCACCAGACCTTGACCGGCGCGGATCTGCCGCTGTGCGGCCAGCTCTTCGGCGCGGACAACGAATTCTTCATCAATCGGGGGCATATCCCGGCCGTCTGCATCGGGGCCAGCCTGGGCGCGTCGCACGCCGACCTGGAATTCGTGTCCGTGGACTCGGTGACGCTCCTGGCGAAGAAGATGCTCCTGGCGACCCTGATTTATTATGATATGGCGTGAGAAAAACGTTTGACAGTCGCCCCATTCGGTGCTACACTATGCCCATCTGGTCAGACCAGAATAGCGGACGCGACGGAGCGGCGAGGGCATGGACATGGTCATCCGGCCGGCGCAGAAGATCACGTTGATCGAATCGGTCACCGAGCAACTGCTGACCCTCATCCGTGAAGGCCGGCTGAAACCGGGCGACGCGCTCCCCTCGGAGCGTGAGCTGATGGAACAACTGCACGTGGGGCGCTCTTCGGTGCGCGAAGCCTTGCGTAACCTGGCGACGATGCGCGTCATCGAAGTGCGCCCCGGCCGCGGCGCTTTCGTCCGCACGCCGGTCTCCGATGATTTGGTGCCGATTCAGGCGTTGCGCGCCCTGATTCATCGCGACACGATGATCGAGATTGTGGAGGCGCGCGAGGTGCTGGAAGTGGAGATGGCGGCCATGGCCGCCGGACGCGCCACCGAGGATGAGATGGTCAAGCTTGCCGGCATCCTGGAGCTGATGGAACGCGCCATTGGCGACCCCGAAGAGAGTCTGGCGCTGAATGCGCGCTTCCATCTGGCCGTGGGCGAAGCCGCGCACAACGCGGTGCTGCTCAAGATGTTGCGCTCTGTGCGCGACTACCTCGATCAGCACTTGCGCGAGATGAGTCAGACCGAGCCGCTCATGCGCGGCGCTTTGGCCGGCCATCAGCACATCTACGCCTGCATCCGCAGCGGCGACCGCGCCTGCGCCGCCGACGCCATGCGCCGGCATCTCGGCGAAGTGCGCCGGCAGGTGCAAACGGACATTTGAATCATACGGAGGGACGCGCACTCCCTCCGTTCTCAATTCTTGCGCCCCATTCAGGAGGAAGCGATGCGAAGTGTAGACATCCGGCAGTTTGACCCGCGCGCCATCCCGCGCGACACGAAAGAGGCGTTGTACTTAGAGATCACCCAAACGCCGGCCGGCATGCCCATCCGCCAGACCGCCCTGGTCGTCGGCGGCCACAAGCCCGGCCCGCTGATGATCGTCTCCGGCGGCGTGCATGGCGACGAGTACGAAGGCCCTTTGACAGTCATGCGGCTCTTTCAGGAATTGCAGCCGGCGGCGCTGACCGGCGCCTTCGTCGGCATCACGGTAGCCAACGTGCCGGCCTTTGAAGCCGCCACGCGCGTCAGCTCCATAGATGGCAAGAACCTGGCGCGCGTCTTCCCCGGCGACCCCAACGGCTCCGTCACGCAGCAGATCGCCTACTGGATGGGCGAGCAACTGATCGGCAAGGCCGACTTCTACATTGACTTGCACTCCAGTGGCAGCGACATGGAAATGGTGACGTTGTGCGGTTACAACACGGGGACGGGGCCAGTAGCCGAGCTACGCAAGCGCGCCTCGGAAGTCTTCCACGCGCCGGTCTGTTGGGCGCATCCCGGCCAGGCCGCCGGCCGCACCCTCAGCTATGCCCTGGATCACAACATCCCGGCCATCTACACCGAATGTCCGGCCAGCCGCTCCGTGGACCTGAAAGACGTCGCCATCTACCAGCGCGGCGTGCGGAACGTCATGCGGATGATGGGGAACCTGGGCGGCGAGATGGAAGGGGAGCGCTCGGCCATCTATCTGTATGGCAACGGCGACACGGACGATGCCATCACGGCGACCAAGAGCGGCTTCTTCCTGGCCGAGCGGCCCTTGATGGCCTGGGTGCAGCCCGGCGAGCTGCTGGCGAAGATCTATGACCTGGCCGGCAACGTGCTGGAAGAGCTGCGCTCGCCGGCCGCCGCCTATCTGGTCATGCGCCAATTGCTGCCGACGGTTCATGCCGGCTCCGTCTGCTTGATGCTGGCCGACAAATACACGGGGGAGTGGTCGAAATGAAGCTAGTCACTTATCTGACGCCGAGTGGGGTGAGTTCGCTGGGACTTTTGCGCGCCGGCCGCATCTATGATGTGGCCGGCCTGAGCGCGCTGGTGGGCGCGTGGCTGCCGGCCGACATGGTCGAATTCCTGGAACTGGGCGAAGAGGGCCGCCAGGTGATGTCTGCCATCCTCGCCTATTTGGACGCCGGCGTGGCGCCTTCCTGGCCGGCCGAAATGGTGACACTGCTGGCCCCGATCCCGAAGCCGGGCAAAGTCCTGGCCGTGGCGGCCAAC
>CAIQJD010000740.1 GCA_903872005.1 uncultured bacterium
AGGATGCCTCCCGCTCTAGTCTTTCTTGGCCTTCTTGGGCGGATTCTTCACACGATCCTCGGCCTTCTCGATCACTTCGCGCATGACTTTCTGGGTCTCCGGCTTCAAGGGGGCCGGGTTGTGGGTCGCCAGGGCTTCGCGCACGCGGCCAACGACACGGTCGCGCATGGGCATGCTGCCGGCGGCGCTCCATTCGTCGTAGTTGTGGCGGTCGTGCAGGTTGGGATACCAGAATTCGGTCTTGAAGAACTTGCGCGTGTGCTTCTGGCGCAGGTAGTGACCATTGGGGCCGACGGCGTTGATGACGTTGACCGCCAGGGTCTCTTCATTGACTTCGACGCCACGCGTGACCCGGCGCGACCAGCCGATGGCTTCGTCCATCATGCACAACTGGAAGAGCGAGCCGGTCATGGCGCTTTCGGTGTAGCCTACATCATGGGTCAGGTCGCCGCCGGAGAGGGCCGAGGCCATCACGGAGAAAGAGCCTTCGATGGCAGCCTGCTCGTCGAGGGTCTTGGAATCGGTGCAGCCGCCGGTGTTCCAAAGTGGGATGCCGACGTAGTGCGCCAATTCGGTGAGCGTGGTGATCGCCAGGGCCAGTTCGGGCGCGCCGTAACTGAAGACCATGGTGCTCATGTCCAGGATGGAGGGGACGCCGCCCATGATGAAGGGGAGGCCCGGGCAGAGCGCCTGAGCCAGCGTGCAGCCCATCCACGATTCGGCGGCCGCCTGCGCGGCGAGGCCGGCGATGGTGGTCGGAGCGGTGCCGCCGGCAATGGGGCATGGCGTGAAGATGAGCGGCACGCGATGCGTGGCGGCGAAGATCAGCTTGTCCAGCGCCTCGAAGGTGCTGATTAGCGGAGAGAGCGGTTCGCAATAGTGGACGTAGTTCGGGCGGCGGCGGAAGGCTTCTTCGCCGCCGGCTTCGGTCACGGCGATGCGATGAATGTCCGCCGAATCGTCCCAGGTGTAGGACCAGGCGACGATGGGCTTGCTGGTGTTGGGGAACATGCCGGCGAATTCATAGGTGGCGCTCAGTTCGACCGGCACATTGCCGACGGTGCCCAGGGACTCGCAGAAGTCAATGTTGGGCAGGGCGTCCACGAGCTTCGCCACGAGCGGGGCATCTTCCTTTGTGTAGGGCCGGCGCTCCAGCGTTTCGGGATCAATGAAGTTCGGGCAGGTGGGGCCGGGGCCGAAGTGCGCCCGGCCGGGGCCGATGCGAATGTTCTTGCTATTGTCGCCATCGCGCGCCCAGAGCGTGAATGAGCGGGGCGCCATATCCAGCGACTTGCGAACCAAATATGAGGGGACGCGCACACGGCGGCCTTCCACCCAGGCGCCGGCTTTTTTCAGAATATCACGCGCTTCGTCGTGATAGACGTCCAGGCCGGTCACTTCCAGGATGTGCAGGGCGTCCCAGTAGAGTTGTTCGAGCTGGTCCTTGGACAGAAGGTGAAATCGTATTCCAGAGTTCACGGTGTAATTTGTTCTCATCTGGAGCCTCTCCTTGACTTCTTATGGGCGGTGGTCATTCCGCCCCGACGTAGGGCCACGCGATGAACCGATTGCGCTGCCGAGGCAGCGGCGTGGCCTGCATTTCCGATCGGCGGATCGGAGGCCGGCGAAGCCGGCGGCTATCCCGTAGTGGGCAGCATAGATGCATGGCACTGCTTGCGTATTCCTTACGATCTTTCGGCGACACCTCCTTTTGGCACAAACGGGCCGGCCGCTGGCCGGCTCCAGGGATAGCTTCCTGATATTACATGGCAGCTCGGATGGAGCGATGAAAACTGCGAATATGCTCCTGCATCAGCTCTTCGGCGCGTTCCGATTGATGTTCCGCAATGCTTTCGATCACCTTGCGGTGAACATCCACATTCAGGTCTGTGGTCTGGACGCGCGCCAGAGCCAGGTGCCAAAGCCTCAACGATAGGGTGTAGTAGCGATCTACTTCGGTGACGAGATAGTCGTTGTGTGACGCCTCGGCGATCCAGATGTGCAGCCGGCGGTCTGTGTGAATCACCACGCGCGGGTCTTGATCGGGCAGGCGCTCGGTCTCGTCCA
>CAIQJD010000741.1 GCA_903872005.1 uncultured bacterium
GCGCTCCCCTATTTCGATCAATACCGCACCCCCCAGGAGCGCCAACAAAAAGACATCGAGTTCGACGACATCTACATGATCCTGGGCGACGAGAAGCGCGGCAAGGGCAAGGACTGGGACCAGCGTTACCGCCAATCGCAACAATACCGCACCTGCGTGGTCGGCCGGCTCGAAGCTGCCCGCTCCCCCGGCCACTCTGCCGCCGCCGAAGCCACCGGCGCCCGCCCGCCCGTCGCCCGCTCCCAAGCCGGCGCGGCGCGCCAGTTCCTCATCCTCTCCGCCCGCAACCTCAAGATCATGATGGCCGACAAGTTCGGGCTGGCCTTGATGCTCGCCCTGGCCCCCATCATCGGCCTGATGGACTTCATGTGGGGTTCCACCCTCTTCGACCTGGAGAAAGGCGACCCCAACAAAATTGTCACCATGCTCTTCATGCAGGGCCTCATCAGCATCCTCGTCGGGGCCATGGCCAGCGTGCGCGAAATCGTCAAAGAAGTGGACATCTACAAACGCGAGCGCGCCATCAACCTCAAGCTGCCCTCGTACATCCTATCCAAAGTCTGGGTCGGCGTTACCCTCTCGCTCTATCAGGCCGCGGTGCTACTGCTCTTCCTGTACTTCTTCGCCCTACGCAGCAGCCCCCTCGACGCCGGCCAGTACTTCCAGATCCTCATCACCATGTTCCTCGGCACCCTGAGCGGCTACCTCATGGGCCTGGCGATCAGCGCCGCCGCGCCCAACCAGAACGTCGCGCTTCTCCTGGTCATCGTCGTCCTGGTGCCGCAATTCCTCTTCGCCGGCGCGCTCCTCCCCCTCGACCTGATCCCCGGCGGCGAATACATCAGCGCCATCGCCTCCACCCGCTGGGCCTTCGAAGCCCTGGTCAAAACCTCCGGCATGGGTACCGACATCGCCGACGATCCCTGTTGGAAATGGGTGGAGGACGAGGACAAACAACCCAGCGACCTGACGCAGGCCCAGAAGACCGCCAAAGGCTGCCGATGTATGGGCGTGCGTATGTTCACCGACTGCAACTTCCCCGGCATCCGCAATGCCGACTTCTACACCGACGAAGCGCGCAAAGCCCTCGTCGCCATCCAGCCGGCCGAGCCTCCCAAACCCACGGCCTACCCATCGCCCACGCCCTATCCGACCCTCACGCCGCTTCCGACCTACACGCCGCTCCCGACGCTGACGCCATTGCCAACGCCGGCCGACCCTAGCAAGATGCAGCAATACATGGACGACTCCAAGAAGCAGGGCGAGGACTACCGCAAGCTCGCCGTAGACCAGGGCGACATCTACCGCAAAGCCCGCGAGAAACAGGGCGACGTCTACCAGGATCAGCGCGTCAAGCAAGGCACGGACTACGAGAAGCAGCGCAGCGCCCAGGGCGACGAATACGCCGCCGCCATGAAGACCTACGGCGACGACCGCGAAAACTGGCAGCGCGACCGCGAGAAGGCCATCAGCGCCGCCGAAGGCAAAGCCAAGGCCGTCGTAGACAACTTCGGGCGCACCTTCACCGGCAGCGTCGCCGGCCGCTGGCTCTCCATGGGCGCGATTATGGCCGTCGTCTTCGTCCTGGTCATCTTCTTCCAGAAGCGCAAGGATGTGATTTGACATGCCGGCCAACCCGACCATTCACGACTTCTTCAACATGCCGCCGGCCGAGCGCCACGCCGCCCTGTGGCGCGGTATACAGACGGCGCACACCTACCACTTCGAGCGCAACGCGGCCTATCAGCGCGCCGTAGCCGCGCGCGGCGTCGGCGCGGCCGTGTCGCCGGCCGAACTGGCGCTCCTGCTGCGGCCGGCCGCCCTCACCTTCAAGGGCTACGCCGAAACCCTCGGCCCCTTCCCGCAAGATGACCCCGCCGGCTTCGTCGCCTGGCTCAGCGAGCAGCTTTCAATCCCGCTCCCGCGCCAGCGTTGGTCGCATCTGCGCCGGCGCTACCCCACCATGGAGGCCCTCTTGAGCGCCGTCGAGGGCCTCTACGCCGACCTGGGACTGGAAATCGTCACATCCTCCGGCACATCCGGGCGCGCCAGCATGGTGGCGCGCGACGCCGCCACCGTCGAGCTGGCCGTAGACTCCTTCTTCACCGCCATCCGTCGCGTCTGGGGCATCCAGCGCGGCACGGCCCTGGTCTTCGTCATGCCGGCCGACACGCGCGTCGCCATGGCCCGCACTGCCCGCTTCGGCACGCGCCAGCTCGACTGGGCCTCCGAAAGTCCCATCTACTACACCATGCCCTTCGCGGCCACCCCCGACCAGATCCGCATCCGCGCCGGCCGCACCCTGCGCCCCGGCCTGCGCGGCCTGATGGAGCGCCGCATCCTCTGCCCCTTCACCGGCTGGGCCAATGAGCATCTGGCGACGCCGCGCTTCCTGAAAGTCACCCGCGCCCGCCTGGAAGAGTGCGCCCATGCCGACCGCCCGCTGATGCTCCTCGGCGGCTGGGTGCAGCTCCATGCCCTCGCTCACGGCGCGCCGCTGGCCCTGCCGGCCGGCAGCCGCATCGCCGCCGGCGGCGGTATGAAGGAGCGCTACCCCTTCACGCCGGCCCAAATCCGCGCCGACCTGCGCGCCGCCTTCGGCGCCACGCCCATCTCCGACGTCTATGGCATGGCCGAAGCCAACTGGGCCGCCTTCGAGTGCGAACACGGCAACTACCACATCCCGCCCTGGGTCTATGCCGTCGTGGTAGACGACGACGACCATATCGCCGCCGGCCCGGAAGCGACCGGCCTGCTGGCCTTTTTCGATCCCTTCGGCGGCGGCCCCCTGCTGCCCCCCTTCTTCCAGACCGCCGACCGCGTGCGCCTGGTCAACGCCGGCGACGCCTACGACCCGGCCCTGGCCTGCCCCTGCGGCTACGCCAGCGGCTACATCCGCGGCGGCATCCGGCGCGTCGACCTGCTGGAAGAAGCCGGCTGCGCCGCCCAGGTATAGAGGCAACCCATGACCGACTTTTTGGATGGATTCTGGCTGCCGGCGCGGCTGCGCGCCGCGCTCCCCGCCGATGTCGCCTGGGAGCAAGTATGGCTGCGCGGCGGCGCGCTCGGCGCGACCGAAACCCCCGACGCCATCCCCGTGCGCTGGCCGCGCCTGGATCCGGCCCAATGGCGCGACCTCCTCGCCGGCCTGCAAGCCGGCCGAGCCATCGGCGGCCGCGCCGTCCTGGCCCGCTGGGGCGCGGCGCTGGCCGCCATCCAACCGCTCCTGCTGGCCGAGGCGCTCACCGCCCTGCCGACATTGGCCGCCTGCACCGGCTATTCTACCTCCATGCTGATGACCGCGTTGGGTCAGGGCGAGCTGGCCGACGCCGGCCTCTTGGCCGCCGCGCTGGACTATCGGCCCACCTGGCAGTGCGCCGGACGATGGGAGCGCATGCCGGCCCTGGCCGGCTGGGCGCGCTTCTTCCCCCAGCGCGCCGCCGACCGCGCCCTGGCCGCCCTGCGGCCGGCCGCGCCCCTCTTCCGGCCGGCGCCGCCCGCTGATCTGACCCTGGGCTACGCCGCCGGCAATGTCCCCGGCACGGCCCTCCTCATCAGCCTCTTGGGCAGCCTGGCGAACAGCGCCCCCGGCGACCGCGCCTTAGCGCCGGCCGTCCTGACGCGCAACAGTCGCCATGAGCCGATCTTCGCCCCCTGGATCCTCTCGGCCATCGAGCGCATCGAC
>CAIQJD010000742.1 GCA_903872005.1 uncultured bacterium
CCCCGGTGCTGGCGCTGGCGTTTCTGCTTTCACTGGTCTGTCTGCAGTTCAACCTTCGTCAGGAGCCGCTGTTCCGCGCCGCGTTTAACGACGGGTTGTCGCGTTTGGGCTTGAGCCACCCAACGGCGTTGCTGGAGCCGGGCCGGTTCAACGATGATTTTCCCGGCCATCTCATCTACGTCAGCAGCGCCGACGGCGAGCGCATCCGCGACGTGAGCATCTACCAGCTCGATGCGCGCGGCAACGCTTTCCAGAAGATCCACGCCACGCACGGTGAACTGCATCCCGATCTTGCCCGCAAACAGATCCTCATTACCCTGCACAACGTCCAGTTTCAGATCCATGATCCGCAAGAGCCGAACAACCCGCGGAAGGTCCATCCCGGTCCCACGGCGGAGGAGCAGAAGTTCGTCGTGGACATCGCGCCCATGATGGCGGCCAAGCAGGCCCGGCGCGACACGAACCACCTCACCTTCACCGAACTGCTCGCGGCCATCGTGGATCTCAAACGGCGTGGCATCAATCCCAGCCCCTACGTTGTGCGCGCCCACCGCCAATGGGCGTTTTCATTCTCCTGTCTGGCCTTTGCGATGATTGCCATTCCCTTTGGCATCCGTTCCCAGCGCCGTGAGACCTCGATCGATATCGCCTGGTCGCTTGCGTTGGCGCTGGGTTACTACTTCCTCATGATCCTGGCGGAAGCTCTCAGCAACCGGCCGCAGTTCTATCCCGAAATCATTGTCTGGCTGCCCAACTTCATTTTCCAGACCCTCGGGATCGTCCTGCTTTACCGCATCAGCCGCGTCGGGGTGGTGTAGGCACGGCATTCGCAGACAAGAAGCCGCCACCCTGATAACGCGCCGGGGCCGTGGGTGGGTTTAGATGCGGCTTGGCTCTTTCTTCTTGTCGGTCAGGTGTTTTTCCAGCTTCTCGCGCAGCTCCTGCATCTCTTTGCGCAACTTCTCCATCTCCTTCTGGAGGCGTTGCGCGACGCCCGACTCCGTCCAGGATTTCGGCGGCCATTCCCAACGCCATTCGCCGTGGCGCATCCAGCCTCCGCCCGGCCAGGGCGCGCCGGGGCTGCTGAACCAATCCGGCCACTCGCCAACCTTGATGGTGAGGGTTTTCTCCTCGCCGCTGCGGCGGACGCGGAGCGCGACCTCTTTGCCAACGCCGGTGTCGCGGACGATGCCGGAGAGTTCCCCCGGCGAGCGGACGGCTTTGCCGCTGGCGTCGGTGACGAGGTCGCCGGCGCGCAGGCCGGCTTTGTCGGCGGGGCTGTCGCGAACGACGCCGCTGACCTTCACGCCGTCGTCGGCGCCGCTCAGGAACGCGCCGATCCAGGCATCTGGATTTCTGGAAGGCGCGCCCGGTTCCGCGTGGGCGGTCACGGGAAGGAGGATGAGGGCGAGGCAGGCGATAGGATGTGTAAGCAGAGACAACGTCTTCATACCATTTTCTCCATCTGTCTGCGGCGAGACTCTCTCGCCGCCTCTCCATTAGACAGCGCAGGCGGCGGAAAGGTTCAGTAGATGATGACGGGCAGCGTCGGGCAAGCGGGGCAAAGTTCACGCGCCATCTCGCAGGCGACATCCACTACATCCATCGCCTTCATCTGCATCACAGGGCAAGGGCCAATCCGGCCGTCCTGAATCATCCCGCGCTCCCGCAGCCGGCGCTCCAGCGGATCCCACTCGATCTGGCAGGGGCCGTCGCGCCAGATGTCGGCGAAGGCATCCACGATCCGGCTGGTTTAGATCG
>CAIQJD010000743.1 GCA_903872005.1 uncultured bacterium
GGCCAGGGCGATCTCGTCAATCGGCGCGCCGGCTTCGGCATAAATATCCAGCAGGTGGCGCAGGCTGAACGCCACGCCCTCCATCACGGCCCGCAGCAGATGCGGCGCGGCATGGCCCAGGCGCAGCCCATAGAAACCGCCGCGGATGGTGTCGCTCCACCAGGGGCTGCGCTCGCCGGCCAGGTACGGGATGAAGCACAACCCACCGACGCCGGCTTCGACCGCCAGCGCCTCTTCGATGGCTTGTTCCAGCGTCACGCCCAGCTTCGGCCACTGGCCGACCTGCTCGTAGGCCCAGGTGAGCGCCGCGCCGGTGGTGGAAGAGACGCCGCCCAGCATCGGCGTCGGCCCGAAGGGGTAGACATAGATGCGGCCGGCCGGATCGCCGGCCAGCCAGCCGGCCGGCAGCGGCGCGAAGATCATGGATGAGCTGCCCAGAGAACAGACGACGCGGCCGGGGCGCAGCGGCGCGCCGCCGAAGAGCGCCGCCACATCGCCCATGCCGACCAGGACGCGCGCTGCCGGGTTGAGGCCCAGGGCCGCCGCGACGTCGGGTTTCAGCCGGCCGGCGTCGGCTTCAGCCGGGCGGATTGGCGGCAGAACTTGCCGGCCGAGGCCCAGCAGCTCCAGGCGTTCCCAGGCCCAGTCGCGACGCTCCCAATCGAGCAGGGCCGCGCCGCCGGCTTCGGTCAGGTCGGTGCAAATCTCGCCGGTTAAGCGGTAGCGCAAATAGTCCTTGGGCCACAGGATGGCCGCGACGCTCGCCAATACCTCCGGGCGCTGCCGGCGCAGCCAGAGGAGCTTGGGCAGGGTATAGGCGCTGTTCAGTTGATGAGGCGGCAAGCCCAAGAGCGCCTGCAGCTCCTCGGTCTCGCGGTCGGCGCGCCGATCTAGCCAGAGGATGGTGGGCGGAATGACCCGGCCGGCCGCGTCCAAAAGGACGGCGCTGTGCATCTGGCCGGTGCAGGCCAACGCGACGACCTGACCCAGGTCCGCGCCTTGGCCGCGCAGGTCCGCCAGCGCATCGCCCAGGGCAGCCCACCAGGCGGCCGGCTCGCCTTCGGCCCAGCCGGCGCGCTCGGAAAGATAGCCATAGCGCCGGCTGCTGGTCGCCCGCACCTGCCCATCGAGGTCGTACAGCGCCGCCTTCAGCGACGAGGTGCCGACATCCAGGGCGAGGATGCCAGGCGATAGGCCGGCGGCCCGCGCCACGGTGTCTGTCATGCGCCTTTCCTGCGGTAGTAATCGCGGGCTTCGCCCAGAATGCGCTCGATCTCGGCATCCTGGCTCGGCGTCAGGGCCAGCGGGTGATGCGTCGCCAGGATTTGCTCCATGCGCACTTTGGCGTAGTCCAGGGCGGTCTTCTTGCCGCTGGTCAGCCATTCAGGATAGGCCATGCGGTCGGCGGCGCGCGCCGGATATTGGCCTTTGCGCCACCAGTCGCGGGTGTGCGGTTGGTCAAGATATTGGCCGGGCACAGGGCCGACTTCTTCGATCAGTTCCAGGGGGAGGGTCTCCGGCCGCACCTCTTCGCCCTCAATGAAGCGGCCAATCATGCCGGCGATGTCGTCGTCCAGGATTGCCTGCACCGGATGCGCGGTCATCTCGCCTGAGACGCCCAGGTGCAGCAAGATGTAGTTGGCCCCCGATAGGGCCGAGAGGAGCGCGGCCATGGCCTTTTCATAGCCGGCCTGGTAGTCCATCACTTTGGCGCTCACATATCCTGGCGAGCCGTTGGAGCGCGGGATATTGTAGGCGCGCCAGACCTGGTTCCACATCGCGTTGCTGAGCGAAGCGCCGATGTCGCCGAAGAGGGGCGAGCCGGTCGCCATGTTGGAGGGCAAGGCGAAGTGGCCCACGCTCATGCGGTGGCCGGGGTGCATCAACTGCACCAGGACGATGAGGGAGAGATGCTGGGCCGTGGCCAGGGCGACGGCGCCGGCGGTAGTGGCCGGCGCGGTGCTGCCCAGGGTGTAGCCATCCACGCTGCCGATGGGGAAGCCGGCCGCCGTCATGCGCTGCACGACGCTGAGGGCGTGCTCGTCCCACATTAAGGGCGGCGTCGCCGTCACTGTGCCGGTGATCTCCACACCGATGGCCTGGGCCATGGCAATGTTGAACACTTCGCAGCCCTTGGCGTAACAGACGAATTGATGCTTGGTCGAATAGCGCATCTTCATCGCCACGCTTTCGGGGATGGACATGGACGCCGGCGCGCCTTCATAGCCATAGTACGGGTAGCAGGCCAGATGGCTGATGGTCGGCAGGGCATCCAGCACGGTGACGCACTCGACGTAGTCCTGCCGGCTGGCCGGCCGCGGCTCAAAGGTGTCGAGGTTGACCGATTGCATGCCGGCGGAATGGGTGAAATGCACCGTGTTGCCGCCGAAGATCAGGTCATCTTTGGGATGGCGCGCTTTGGCGCGGAAGCTGCTGGGGACGAGGGGCAGGCATTGCTGCACCAGGCCAGCCGGGATACGCGCGCGCCGGCGCTCCATGTCCACCTGGCAGCCCTCTTTCCGCAAGAATTCCAGCGCCCAGGGGGCGGCGAAGATGACGCCGGTCTCGCTCAGGATGTCAAGCGCGGCGCTCTGTATCTGTTCCACCTGCTCCGGGCCAATCATCTCCAGCGGCTTGAGCCGGCGCGTGAATCCGTTACGCATGGTTCGTTGCTCCTGCCTGTCGTAGCATAGCGCCTTGTGCGCGTCCCGACCTGACGACGCCCACAAGGGGCTATGCTACGGGGAAATGCGCTCACAGGTCTGGCGCGTGTCTATAGCGGCATGCCGGCCTTGATAGCCAGATCCTTCACGTCGTCATAGATCTTCTGCCACTCGGCGCTGGGCTTCAGCGTCTTCATGTCGTAGCACTCTGGGAAGCCTTGGCCCTTGGGCGCCTTGCCGAGCTGATCCTCGTAGAGCGGCAGCAGGCTGTTGGCGATGTCGTTGGCCTTGGCCCGACTCATGCCGGCGCACTTCTTGAAGACTTCGCCGGCGAACTTGATCTCCAGCGGCGTGACGAAATTGGTGTACTTGCCGCCGGCCGAGCGCGTGCCGGTGCAGGAGGTCGCGCCGGAGACGGCCAGTTGCATCATGCCCACAGCCGACTCCAGGAGGAGCAGCGGCGTGGCCGGGCTGCCGGTCTGGTTCAGCACGGAGTTGGCGCACAGATGCGTGTTGCGGCTGAGCGCCTGGAAGACGACGCCCAGCGCCCAGAGCGCCTTGCGCCCACAGTTGCCCATATACTTCATGTCATAGGGGAAGGACGCGCCGTTGACCGCCTGATAGGCCGTGTAGAGCAAGATGGTGCAGGCGATGCAGGAGAGGGTCGCGCCTTCGGGGCCGCCGGCGTAGCCGCCGATCATGGACCAGGAGCCGCCATAGACCCAGCCGTCACCGCAGTTGTAGACATGGGCCAGGCGATGCAGCAGCTCGTAGGAAGTCTTCATCTCCACCGGCGAGAGGAGCAAGACGATGTCACGGCCGGGCTTGTAGCCGCCAGGGACGCCGTAGCCGCCCAGGACGCCATAATGGGTGGGCGAGGTGCCGACGGCGTAGAGGCCCATCCCTTCGCGGCCGGCGCGGCGCAGCGCCTCGTAGTTGAGTTGCGCCTGATACTTGCCGACCAACAGCTCCAGCGGCGAGCCGGCGCGCACCTTCGCGCCGTAGACCGTTTCCAGCGATGGCCCTTCGATGCAATCCACTTCGGGCACGCGGGCGATGCCTTCCACCAGGGGCAGGAAGACCTCTTCGGTGACGGCGATGCTGAGGGGCGAGACCCACACCGGCGGCGTGGGATCGTCCAGGTTGCGATGCTTGAAGACGACCTGCTCCTTGCCTTCGCCCAGGGTGAACTGCGCCGGCGCGGCGGCCAGGCCGACTTCCAGCTCGGCGCGGCTGAATTTGATCACCCGGTGGGTATCCAGGCAGAGGAGGCCGATCTCTTCGGCGGCCTCCAGGCCGGCC
>CAIQJD010000744.1 GCA_903872005.1 uncultured bacterium
AACCGCTCACCGAGGGCGAGAAAGACTACAACCCGGTCGTCAGCCATGTGCGTGAGAATTTCACCCTGATTCAGCAATCGCGTTTCTTTGAGGTATACCAGTGAACCTGTTGGAGGAGGTACGCATGTCCTTACCGCCCACTTCAGTGACCGACTTGCAGCGCATTGCGGCGGAGATGCGCTGGCAGATCGTGCGCATGATGGGACCGAACAAGCCACATCACTTCGGCGGCTCGCTTTCGGCGGCCGACCTGGTCACGGCGCTCTATTTCTACAAGCTGCGCTACGATCCGGCGAATCCCCGCTGGCCGCAGCGCGACCGCTTCTTGATGAGCAAGGGCCATAGCGTGCCGGCGCAGTATGTCGCCCTGGCGATGCGCGGCGTCTTCCCGATCGAGGAGCTGCCGACGCTCAAGAAGTTGGGGAGCCGGCTCCAGGGGCATCCGGCGATGCAAGAGACGCCGGGTCTGGAAGGCTGCACCGGCGCGCTGGGGGAGGGGCTGTCCTATGCCAATGGGATGGCCCTGGCCGGCCGCGTGAAGAAGCTGCCCTATCGGGTGTATTGCCTGATCGGCGACGGCGAGCTGCACGAGGGGCAAATCTGGGAGGCGGCCATGACCGCCGGCCGGTACTGTCTGAACGAGGTCACGGCGCTGAGAGACCGCAATCGGCTGAAGGCTTCGGCTGCGTGCGACTGCGGCAAGTGCGTGGATCCGCTGCCGGCGCGCTGGGAGACTTTTGGCTGGGCGGCGCGCGAGATTGATGGCCATGACATGGCGCAAATCTGCGCGGCATTGGACTGGGCCGAGACGCAGAGCCAGCCGGCGGTCATCATCGCCAATACGGTGAAGGGCAAGGGCGTCTCGTTCATGGAAGGGCAGGCCGGCTTCCACAATGCGGCCATTACCGAGGAACAGGTTCGTCAGGCCCTGGCCGAGCTGGAAGCGACATTGGCGCTGCGGCGTGAGGAGGCTGCGCGATGGCAGAATTGATGGAGACCCGTTTCGCCTATGGCGAGGCGCTGGTGGAGCTGGGGCAGCGCCGGCCGGAAGTCGTCGCGCTGGACGCCGACCTGTACAAGTCGACGCGCAGCATCAGCTTTCGCGATGCCTTCCCGGAGCGTTGGTTCGATCTGGGCATCGCGGAGGCGGATATGGTCAGCACGGCAGCCGGCATGGCCGCCAGCGGCCTGATCCCCTACGTGAACAGCTTCGCGATGTTCCTGACCGGCGTGTGCTATATGCCGATTCGGACGCAGATCGCGTATCCGGCGCTGCCTGTGAAGCTGGTCGGCTCCAGCGCCGGCCTGACGCAGGGGCCGGATGGGGCCAGCCACCAATCGCTGGAAGATGTGACCTTGATGCGGGGCCTACCGAATATGACCGTGATCGCGCCGGCCGACGCTACGGAGACGCGGTTGGCGACTCTGGCGGCGGCGGATTGGCCGGGGCCGGTCTATCTGCGGGTGGGGCGCTATCCGACGCCGCGCCTCTTTGGGCCGGAGCATCGTTTTGAGATCGGCAAGGCGCAGACGTTGATCGAAGGGGGAGACATCGCGATCTTCGCGTGCGGTCACATGGTTGCCAAAAGCCTGGACGCCGTGGAAATCCTCGGCCGGCAGGGGATCCAGGCCGGCGTCGTCAACGTGGCGACGCTGAAACCGCTGGATGGCGCAGCGATCCTACGCGCCGCGGCCGGCCGCGCCCTGGCGGTCACAGTCGAGGAGCACAGCATCATCGGTGGGTTGGGGAGCGCGGTGGCCGAGACGCTGGCGGAGACGGCCGGCGCGCCGCGCCTGTTGCGCCTGGGCGTGCGCGATCGCTTCGGCGAATCGGGCATGGCCGATGAGTTGTTGGAGAAATATCGCCTGACCGGGAAGGCCATCGCCGAAGACATTGCGGCCGCGTTGCGATAGGTAAGCGATTGGCAGGATGGTGGGGCGGCCCGGCGCGGTGAAGAGACGCGCCGGGCTTTTTTGTTTGCCGGGGAAGACAAGTGACTATTGACTTCTGTGCGTATTGGTGATATACTAGTAGACGACCGGTGTAATAACACAAGCCGACAAATATTCATCATCGGAAGGGAGTGTAGTGGACATGGAAAATCAAACTCCGCAAGAAAGCAAGGGTCGCGCGTTCGATCCGCTCACCTTTGGCGTCTCCGGTGGGCTGACCATCCTCTTCGTGCTATGGTCTATCCTCTTTCCCGAAAGCATGAAATCGGTCGTGAATGCGGTCTTCACCTGGACGACGGAAGGGTGGGGCTGGCTCTACTTGTTGTCGGTCTTCTTGTTGGTTATTGGCTGCTTCGTCTTGATGCTGACCAAGTTCGGCAATCTGAAGCTGGGGCTGAAGGGCGACAAGCCGGAATTCTCTAATTTTGCGTGGTTCGCCATGTTGTTCGGCGCGGCAATCGCCGCCGGCATCGTCTTCTGGGGGCCGGCCGAGCCGGCCTATCACTACATGACGCCGCCGCCCTTCTTTGGGGGCGCGGCCAAGACGGCTGCGGCGGCGGCCAATGCCATGACGCAGTCCTTCTTTCACTGGGGCTTGAGTGCCTGGGCCATCTATGCCATCCTCACCATCCCGCTGGCGCATGCCTGCTTCACCAAGGGGCTGCCCTTCAAGTTCTCCAGCGCGTTCTACTATGTCCTGGGCGATCGGGTCAAGGGGACGTGGGGCAAGGTTCTGGACATCTTTGCCGTCTTCGCCACGTTGGGGGGCATGGCGACCACCACCGGCCTGATCGCTTTTCAGGTCTCCAGCGGCTTGAAGTATCAGTATGGGCTGCAACTGGGACAGAGCGCCACGTACATCATCATTGGGGTCTTGACGGCGGTCTTCACCCTGGCGGTCTACACGGGCCTGGAAAAGGGCGTGAAACTCCTGGGCAATATCAATATGTGGCTGTTTGTGGCCGTGTGGTTCTTTGTCTTGATCTTTGGCCCAACCCTCTTCTTGATTAACCTCACGGTGAACTCCATCGGCCAATACCTGATCAACTTCTTGCCGATGAGCCTGTACACCGCGCCGGGGGTTGAGGGCAACTGGCTGGGCGGTTGGACGGTCTTTTACTGGGCCTGGTGGATGAGTTGGGCGCCCTTCGTCGCCATCTTCATCGCGCGCATCTCCAAGGGGCGCTCTATCCGGGCTACTATCGCGGCGACGATGCTCTTGCCGACGCTGGCGGATTTCCTGTGGTATGGCGTCGTGGGCGGAGCCGGCATCAAGTTCGACGTGACGAACGTGCTGAGCGAGCATGGGGTCGAGAGCGCCATTTTTGCCATCGCCCAGCACTTGCCGCTGACCGGCGTGCTTTCGGTCGCTTTGCTGATCCTGATTGCCACATTCTTCCTGACCAGCGCCGATTCGGCCGCGCTGGCGCTGGCGATGTTCGTTTCGGGCAAGGACACGCCGAGCAAGGCGCTGCGAGCGTTCTGGGGCGTGGCCCTGGGCGCGGTGGCGGCCGTGATGGCCGGCGCCGGCAGCCTGAAGGTGATCCAGACGGCTTCCATTGCGACGGCGTTTCCGCTGATGTTCTTGTTGCTGGTGGTGTTATATGGGACGTTCAAGGGGCTGAGCAAGTTCATGCGCGAGAATGGGCCGGAGGCGTAGCGCCGGCCGGCGCGAGAGGAGGGAGATGAGATGTTGCTGAATCATTCGCAGTTCTTGACAGAAGCCGAGGTCGCCAAGATTCACGAGCTGTCCATGCGGCTCTTGAGCGAAGTGGGCGTGGAAATCCCGGTCGAGGCGGCGCGGGATATATATCGGAAGCATGGGGCCAGCGTGGCCGGGACGCGCGTCTGTCTGCCGCGCCCGGTGGTGGAGAAGGCGATCAAGACCGCGCCGGCGCAGTTCACCATTCACGCCCGCAATCCTGACAAAGACATTGTGGTCGGGGGCAACAATACGGTCTTCGCGCCGGGCTATGGCGCGCCGTTCTTGATGGATCTCGAAGTGGGGCAACGCCACGCCACGATGCAGGACTACGTGTCACTGGTGCGCCTGGCCGATGCGTTGCCGGAGCTGGACCTGTCAGGACACCTGATTGTGGAGCCGCACGATGCGCCGGCCGGCCTGGCCCATTTGCACATGCTGCGGGCGCATATCCAGAATTCGGCAAAGCCCTTCATCGGGTCGGCGAATGGCAGGGCCGGCGCGCTGGCGTCGTTGGAGATGGGCGGGATCGTCTTTGGCGGTCAGGAGAAGCTGCGCCACTATCCGGTGATGATCAGCCTGATCAACACGCTCAGCCCGCTGTCGTTCGCGGCCGAGATGTTGGAGGCGTTGCTGGTCTTCGCGGAGTGGGGGCAGCCGGTGGTAGTGGCCAGCATGGCGCAGGCCGGCGCGACCGCGCCCGTGACGCTGGCCGGCATGTTGGTGCAGCAGAATGCGGAGATCCTGGCCGGCGTGGCGCTGACGCAGATGGTGAATCCGGGGACGCCGGTCGTGTATGGCTCGACCAGCACGATTATGGACATGAATACGGCCGCGGCGGCCATCGGGAGTCCTGAGTATGCCGTGCTGGTCGCCGCGCACGCGCAGTTGGGACGCTTCTACGGCTTGCCCAGCCGCTCGGGCGGCTGTCTGACGGACGCGCAGGTGGCCGATGC
>CAIQJD010000745.1 GCA_903872005.1 uncultured bacterium
AGGTGATGCTCAACCTGGTGGGCAATGCCCTGCAATACACGCCGGCCGGCGGCCGCGTGGCCCTCTCGGCGCGGCGCGAAGGCGACCGTATCGCTTTCACCATTGCCGACAACGGCATCGGCATCGCGGCCGAGCATCTGCCGCACATCTTCACCCGCTTCTATCGCGTCGACCGCTCGCGGGCGCGCGCCGGCGGCGGCGCCGGCATCGGCCTGACCATCGCCAAGCTGCTGGCCGAAGCCCACGGGGGCGAGATCAGCGCCGCCAGCGCCGGCCTGGGCCAGGGCAGCGCCTTCACGCTGTATCTGCCCCTCGCCCCATGAACGCGCCGGCCGGCGCCAGGAGAATCAACTGCAGAGGCGCAGAGAGGAAGAAATACAGAACTCTCTGCCCAAGCCCCCTTCTTTTCCGAAACTCTGCGACCTCTGCGGTGAGATATCCGAGCTACGCTTTGATCGGGTAGCGCCCGTACTTGAGCCAGGCCGCGTGCATCGCCACAAAATTGCGCCAGGGCACATACTCCGGCACCGAATTGGCCGAGGCCAGGCCATAGCCGCCGGCCGGCGCCAGGTCGCGGATCAGGCCGCGCACTTCCGCTTCCACTTCCTCCGGCGTCCCCCGCGTCAGCGTATAGGCCAGATCCACGTTGCCGATGAGGGTCAGCCGGCCGGCCACCCGCGCCTTGAGCGCCCGAATGTCCATCGCCAGCGGCTCAATCGGGTTGTAGGCGTCAAAGCCGGCCGCGATGATGTCCTCCATGGCTGCGCTCATGTCGCCGTCGCTGTGAAATACGCACGGCACGTCGCGCTGGTGACAGACGGCATTGAGCCGCTGGTAGACCGGGAAGATATGCCGGCGCAACAGGGCCGGCTTGACCATCAGGCCGGTCTTGTAGGCCATATCGTCGGCGTGCCACACCAGCCCCACCGACTTGTGCTCCAGGGCGCGCTCCACCGTGCGGCTCTGAATCTGCGCGATCTTGGCGTACAGCCGCTCGATCAGCGCCGGCTGGTCGGCCAGCGCATACGAGAAGGCATCGAAGCCCATCAGCCACCAGGCCAGGTTGAACACCTTGCCCACGGCGAAGACGACTTTGTACTCCGCGGGCAGGAGGCGATCCGCCTCGTCCAACACGCTCATGTCGAACTGGTCGGGGTCGGGCCAGGGGAACGCCTCGAACTCCGCCTCGTCCCGGATGACGCCCTCTTTGCCATGCGCCCAGTGGCGCGTCCCGTGCGCCCAGCCCATAGTCGCCTCGTCCTCGGCCAGTGCGCCCACTTCAGTGGTCATCATGGCATCGAGGAGGGCGCGGCTGCTGTGCAGCCCGATGCTGATGACGACGAAGGATTGGCCAACGCGCCGGCTGACTTCCCAGTCGTCCGCCAGAGAGCGCACCGGCCGGCCCAACACGCGCGCCTTGTGCGTGCGATCCAGCCCCGCTTCCATAAAAGGCACCCAATCGGGCAAGCCCTGGCGCAAGATGACCGAGCGGTCGCGATTCCAGTCCGGCCGAAAGCCGGCCGGCAAGGGGGTCAAGGGCGGCTGCGCGCCGCTGGCTGCTGCGGAACTCATCGGCTATCTCTCCTCAATCGTGCAAAGATCACGCGACTTGCAAGGGATGAAAACGATTCCCTATCAAGATACCACACGTCGCGCCGGCGGTCAAACGAGAGGCAGCGCAAACCTCTCCCCAATCCCCTGCCCCTTTCCCCTCTCCGTACACGGAGAGGGGAAAGGGGTGCGGTACATCAGTGTTTGTCGCCGGCTGCGCCCTGAAGTAAAATGAGTCATCTCGCCAAACGTCAGGAGAAACCCATGTCGCTGCTCTTCTCACCCTATACCCTCCGCCACGTCACCTTCCGCAACCGCGTCGCCCTCGCGCCCATGGTCATCGAAAAGGGCGACGCCGATGGCTGCGTGACGGAAGTCACCCTAGAGCATTACGGCGAGCGGGCCGCCGGCGGGACCGGCCTGATCATCGTGGAAGCCACCGCCGTCGCCCCGGCCGGCCGCTGTTGGCCGGGCGGGCTGTGCGCCTACGCCCCGCAGCATCTCCCCGGCCTGCGCCGGCTGGCCGAGCGCATCCACGCCGGCGGCGCAGTCGCCGCCATCCAACTGGTGCATGGCGGGCCGCAGGCCCGTTCGGCCGTCAGCGGCCAGGAGACCGTGGGGCCGTCCGCGGTGCGCCCCAAGCACGACCTGGAAATCCCGCGCCCGCTGACGATCCCGGAAATCGTCGCGATTCAGGGCCAGTTCGCCGACGCCGCGGCGCTGGTCATTGAAGCCGGCTTCGACGCCGTCGAGTTGCACGGCGCGCACGGCTATCTCCTCGATTCTTTCCTCATGGCAAAGCGCAACACGCGCGAGGACGACTACGGCGGCTCCCTGGAGAAGCGCGCCCGCCTGCTCCTGGAAACCTGCCAGGCCGCGCGCCGGCGCATTGGGCCGCGCCCCCTGCTCTGGAGCCGCATTTGCGCCTTCAACAAGCAGTTCGAGCAATTCTCGCCGCGCGACCTGGGCGTCGTCCTGGCCGGCCTGGAAGCGGCCGGCGCCGATATGGTGCATCTCTCCACGGAAGACGGCCTGGGCGGCTATTTCGATAGCCCCAAGCCCCTGGGCCAATGGGCCGGCGAGATGACGCGCTTGCCGCGTATCGTCGCCGGCCATTTGGGCGATCCACCGGACGCCGAGCGGTGCCTGAGCGCAGGCATCGCCGACATCGTCGCCGTCGGCAGCTACATGCTGCACAATCCTGCCTGGACGCGCAAGGCGCGGCTCAAGCTGGAAGGCTGACGGTCGCGCCTCACAGGCCCAGCAACCCCAGCAGCGTGATTCCCAACCAGCTCACGACGCCGACCGCGAAGGCCGCGCCGAGGCCGGCATAGAGCGGGCGCAGGCCCAGCTTCTTGAGCTGCTTGAAGCTGGTGCCCAGACCGACGCTCGCCATCGCCACGGCCAACAGGTCGGTCGCCACGGTCTCGGCCGTCTTGGTCAGCCAGCTCCACGCGCCGGCATCCAACAGCCCGAAGGCGCGGCCGCCGGCCAGGGTCGCATCCCCGATGGAGCGCACAATCGCCAACGCCAGGAAGCCCAGGATGAACATGGGGAAGAGGCTGGCGATGTTGGTGCGCTGATTGACAGCCCCGCCCTGGGCAGCCGCCATGCGCCGGCAGCGCCACGCCATGAACGGGATGATCGCCACCATGAAGACGTTACGCACCAGCTTGACCACGGTGGCCGCATCGAGGGCCGCCGGCGCGTCGTAGAGCTGCTTGTAGATCAGGCCGGCGCCGGCCACCTGCGAGGTATCATGGATGGACGTGCCCAGGAAGAGGCCGGCGTGGGTCGGATTGGCCCCCAGGAGCGCATGGGACAGATAGGGATAGACGAACATCGCCAGTACGCCGAATAGCGCGATGTTGGTCACGGCATACGTGACCTCTTCTTCTTTAGCATTGATGGCCGGCCCGGTCGCCACGATGGCGCTGGCCCCGCAGATGCTCGTCCCCACCCCGATGAGCGTGCTCAACTCCGGCGAGAGCTTCAGGCGCTTGCCCAGCCATTGGGTGAAGAAGAGGCCGGCGGCGATGCAGACGATCACGATGGGGATGCCCAACGCGCCCAGCTTCAGCACGTCGCCGATGCTGAGGCGGATGCCCAGGATGATGATGCCCAGGCGCAGCACCTTCTTCAGCCCGAACTTGATGCCGGGCTGGAAGATCTTGGGCAGCTTGACCAGGTTTCCCAGCGCCAACCCCACCAGGATCGCCATGGAGATGCCCGACAGGGGACTCTTGGGAAACTTCAGCAGGTCCTTGCCGATGAAGTCGGCCAGCCAGAGGCCGGCCCAGGCCACCAGCGCCGTGAGCGCCAGGCCAGGGATCACTTCGATGATCGGGCGCAGCCATTGCGGCGCGCCGGCGCGCGAGGATGTACTCATGCGACTCTTTCTCTCTCCATAGGGGATGGGAGGCGGGGGCCGGCCGGCCCCCGCCGGCTCAAGCCAACGGCAAATACTGCACCCGTTCGGGATTCCAGCGCGAGAACTGCTCGGCATAGGCGCAGCCATTGTTGTAGCCCACGCTGCCGTCAATGGACGCCATGAAGAGGTTGATCTTGCGGGTGTAATCCTCGCCCGGCTTGGCCTGCGTCGTCATGAATTCCATCATCGCCGCCTTCTTCTTCTCGGCCACGGCGCTGATGTCCACAACGACTTCTGGATTGTGGCGCGCGCCGGCCATCAATTGGTCGCTGCGAAAATCCGGGTAATAGAACAGGAACACATTCGGCACGGTATACGGGGCCAGCGGCGAAGGGAAGCCGTCGGCGCGGGCATAGTCCACGGCCGCCAGCGTCACGCGCCCACAGTCCATGTGATCCTGCCGGCCGACTTCCACCGGGTGCGAGGTCAGCACCACATCCGGCCGGTAGGTGCGGATCACATTCACCAGCTTGATGTACTCCGGCAGGCCGACGATCAACGGACTCTCATTGAAATCGAAGATCTCCCATTCGGTCACGCCCAGCGCCTTCGCGCCGCGCTCGAATTCGGCGCGCTTCGACGCCTTGACCTTCTCGATGTCCTTGAGCTTGTCCTCGCCGGTCGGCGGGAAGACGCCGAAGGCGTGCGTGACGACGCCATTGGTCAGGGCCACCAACATGGCCCGGTCGCCGCGCGCCAGATGCTTGGCGACCGTGCCGCCGGCCCGCTCGAAGGGGTCCTGCGGATGCGCCGCCACGACCATGATCTTCACCTGCTTCTCTGCCATTGCGTAACTCCTCTCTCACTTCAGTAATTTATTCAGATGCGCGCGCATGGCGCGCACGGCCGCTTCCTGGTCGTGCGCCGCCAGCGCGTCCACAATCGCCTGATGCGCCGAAATGACGTGCGATTCATCGCGCACGCTGCGGCGCAGCAACGCCGGCTCTTCATACACCGCCAGACGGATAGATTCGGCAATCAGGTATTCCAGTTGCATGAGGATGGGATTGTGCGTGGCGCGCAGCAATAGCTCATGAAAGCGCAGATCGTCCGGGGCCAGCGGGTCGCCGCGCCCCAGGCGCTCCCGCATCGAGACCATCAACGCCTGCAAGGCACGCGTGTCTTGCGCGTCGGCGTGACGCGCCGCCAGGATCATGGCCCCGATTTCCAGCGCGCAGCGCGCCGCGTGCAGATCGGCCGGCGCGTAGGGTTGGCCGGCCGGCGCCAGCACCGCCGCCGCCAGGCGCTCGCGATCCAGGGCGCGCACGAACGCGCCGCGCCCATGCCGCTTGACGATCAACCCCTCGCCCACCAGCATACCCAGCGCCTCGCGCACCACGCGCGGGCTGACATCCAGCGTCGCCGCCAGGGTGCGTTCCGGCGGCATCTGGTCGCCCTCGACGAGGTTCTCGGCCAGGATGAAGCGCTTGAGGATGAGCGCCACGCGGCCGGCCAGCGTGTCCTTGGTGACCGGGGCCAGCGCCGGGCCGGGCGAGTTGTCATGCACTGTTGTCATCACGATAACAGTATAGCACTGAAACGGCTCGCCGTCAAGGGGCGATTTTGCAGCCGGCCCATCCTCTGCTATGATAGGCCCGTCGGCGCGCAGCGCGCGGCCAGAGCCGCCCCAGACACTGCGCGGGAGTGTGCCCCATGGCCACAGGCTACGCCTATGACCCGATCTTCCTGGAACACGATCGGCCCGACCATCCGGAGAGCGCCGAGCGCCTGCGCGCCATCTGGGCGGAGCTGGACGCCGGCGGCCTGACGCCCCTCCTCACGCCGCTGCCGGCCGGCGACGCCCC
>CAIQJD010000746.1 GCA_903872005.1 uncultured bacterium
ATCGGCGTCCTCCGGGCTATCGGGTTGTCTTGCAACTCCCCCTTACCCGCAGGACGCCGTCTTGTCAAAAGTGGGTAGGAGCCAGCCCCCAACCGATTGACGAAAATCGCCATTCCCGGTATCATGCGCCGCGTACAGGAGGCGCATCATCGTGGCGCGACGTGGGTCTTCGCGACGCAAGCGTGGCTGCTCGCTCACCTTCGGGCAATGGCTGCTGGCCGGCCTGCTGCTGATCGGCGTTTACTTCATTTTCCAGCTCCAGCGTTGCAGCGCCGACGCCGGCGGCGTGGGCGCGTACCTCGGCCGGCTGGTGAGCACGAAAGCGACCATCGGCCTGGTGGCCGGCCATGGCGGCAACGACTCCGGCGCGGTCTGTCCCGACGGCCTGCGCGAAGCCGACATCAACCAGGACATCGCCGAGCGCACCGCCAGCATCCTGCGCCGCGCCGGCTTCCGCGTCGACCTGCTCAAAGAGTTCGACCCCCAGTTGGCCGGCTATACCGCGGCCGCCTTCATCTCTATCCACACCGATTCGTGCATCCAGGAGATCAGCGGCTTCAAAGTGGCCCGCTACGAGGCGAGCGCCGCGCCGGCGCAATCTGACCGGCTGGTGGACGCGCTCTATCGCGAATATGCCGCCGCCACCAGCCTGCAAGCCCATCCCAACACCATCACCGCCGATATGCGTAACTACCACGCCTTCCGCAGCCTGGCGCCGACCACGCCGGCGGCCATCATCGAATTGGGCTTCATGGGCAGCGACCGCAACCTGCTGACGCGCAAACCGGACGTCGCGGCGCGCGGCGTCGCTCGCGGCATCGTCGCCTTCATCGAAGGCGAGAAGGCGGCAACGCAGTGAGACCGGCTACAGAGCCACTACAAAGTCGTGCGTTGACGGTACGTGACGGACCTGTCCCACCGCAGAGGCGCAGAGAGGAAGTGATGAAGAACTCTCTGCCCTGGCCCTCTTCCTTTCTCTTCCCTTCCGAAACTCTGCGCCTCTGCGGTGAATCTCTGGGCTGACTTGAAATCAGCCGGCGCGCCAAACGCGAAAACCGGGCCGGCAAGCGCAATGCTCGCCGGCCCGGTCGTTCATGCATCCTCAATCAGAAGCTCAGACTCCTGAAGGCATTCGAGTGTCCCCAGGGAATCGGGCAGGCCCAGGGCGTGTAGTTGTCCGCATCCGGGCGCAAGCGCCATTGCGGCTCGCCGACGGCGGTATTGCCTGTAGAGCGGATGATGCGCCCATCGGCCCACACCTCGACCCGGTACGGATTGCCGGCCGCGCCCCAGCGGAACCAATCCACCGGCAGGCCATCAATCTTGAGATGACCGCTGGGGGCAATCGGCCCCCAGCCGCGCGGGTTCACATCCAGCCAGTTCCCATCGCCGGCCAACTGATACGCCTTGACCCAGGAATTGGACGGCAGGAGGCACGTGATCAGGTTTCCGCCGCTGGGCACCTGAATCGGGCCGCGCCACGAAAGCTCAATCTGGGCATTGGCGGTGCGCTCAAAGTATTCCAGCAGGATCACATGCACGCCGGCGCTGACATTGATGGTCAGCGAGTACGGCGCATCCGCAGCGTCGTGCCATTCGTTGAAGATGATGCGGTTATCCACGAAGAGCCGGAAGCCGTCGTCGCTCCGCACGGTGAAGGCATAGCGCCCGCCCTCGAACTGCACCAGGCGCATCCAACGGACCGAGAAGTAGTCCACCGGCAGCCGGCTATCCGGCGAACCCTGGCCCCAGCGGAAGTTGATCTCGCGGTCATTGCGCGTGAGGACCGGCGCGCCGGCCAGCTCCGCATTGTTGAAGTACTCGCCGCGCCAATCGCTCATCTGGCCGGCATTGACCGGCTGCCAATCGAGCGTGGCGACCGCCTTGCCGACATTCTCGTAGTATTCCAGCACGATGGTGTGATTGCCGGCGGTCAGGTCACGCGTGACGCCGTAGTTGAACCCCGCCTGATCGCGCCACTCGTCCAGGACGCGCGTCCCGTCAATGTAGAG